>JAGPDF010000032.1:0-42138 GCA_018057705.1 Thermoanaerobaculia bacterium
CCCGCGACCCGACATGCGCGCGAACCGGGCGGCTCCCCTCCTCGCTCTTCTCCTCCTCCTCGCCGCTGGAAGGAGCTCGGGCGAAACCCTTCCGGCGTCCACCTGGCCGGAAAAGCTCAGTAAAGAGGATCTGGCCTGCCTCGAGCTGCTGCGGCCCGGAGACCGATTGCTTCACCGCAGCGAGTCGTTCTCGGAGCGCGAGGCGCAGATCCGAGCCGCTTGGCTCGTCTGCCAGAAGCCCGAAGTCGACGGCCGCTTCTTCGCTCGCTCGGTTCGCCTGCGGCTCTCCATCTCCGAGCCCAAGGACGACGGCGAGAGACTCACCTTGCTACGGGAAGCCCAGCGCCGGCTCGAGGGTCTGCGCAGCCCCTCGCCGGAGCACTTCAGGATCCTCGGCGAGTTGGGTTCGGCGGCTTGTCTACGCAAGGACCTGGATACATCGATCGCCTACTTCGAGTCCGCGCGACAGATGCGGGAGGCGGTTTACGGAGAGGTCAGCCTCCAAGCCTCCGAAGGAATGATGACTTTGGCACGGGTCCACGCCAACGGCTGCGAAACCGGCAACGCCAACCCGCAGCGCGCTCGTATGTACGCGGAAGTAGCGGTCACCAACTTGAGCCGGTGCGGCGACTCTTGTCGGCCTGCCTATCTGGACATGGTGCAGTCTTACGCCGGTGTGCTCGAAGAGCTCGGACTTCGCGAGGGGGCCGCCGAGATCCGCACTTTATTCCTGGATGAATGGGGCGAGACCGCCGGAACCGGCGCGACTCGTGAGCGATACGACGAGCCGTTGCCGGAGGTTCCCGCGCCAGAGTAGGTCGACCTATTCCGACTGCTTGAGGTACTCGGCGGGACGCAGCACGAGCAGACCGGCGAGGCGCTTGCCGTACCACGCGCCGAAAGCGCGACGATCGCCCGAGAGCAGATGGGTGGCGCCGGCCGCCATCGCCGCGCGCAGAACGGGGCGGTCGCTCTCGGGAAGTTCCTTCTCCATCGTGGGGTCCAGCGGCGCGGCCGGGTCGCCGACCGGCTCGACGCCTTCGAGGAGCGCTTCCAGGCGGTCGCGAGCTGCTGCGTTGTCGAGGTTTCGCCGCGCCTCCTCGATCACATAGCCAGAGGCCAGAAGGCGAGCGCCCGGCCGCCTCCAGAGCTCCGTCAGCCCGCTCCCCGGAGCGTAGGCCGCCGCGAACAGGACGTTGGCATCGAGAAAGACCCGATCCACGGGTCAGCGGCGTTCGTGGGCGATGGCGTCGGGGTCGAGCCCGAGCTCGCGCACCAGATTTCTGGCGCGCTCATAGTCCTGGGCATCGACGGCATTCTCCAGGAGGAGTTCCGCCCGCCGCACCGGCGAGTAGATCTCGATCGGCATCGCCGCCGCCGGCCGCAGGCGGACGCCACCCTCCGCATCCTCTTCGAGGAGGACCAGAGAGCCCTCGGCCAGTCCGAGGCGCTTGCGCATCGATGCCGGTAGTACCAGGGTCCCGCGCTTGCCGATGATTGCAGTGTCGGCCATGCCTTCCTCCGAGAATCAGAATAGCAGACTTTCTGCTCTTCTGCCCATCTCTGAATCTCGGACCCTTCGCGCTCCGGCACTCCGTCGCTCGGGCGGTGATGGCCGGGCACTCCGGCACTCGAAATCCAAAGCGGGCTCCTATTTGAAGCGTGGTCGCCCACTTTGGATTCCGAGCACCCGAGCGCCCTTGGCGGAACGAGGAGCTGGAAGGCTGCAGGAACAGGATTGCTGCCCGTGGGCATGGACCGAGGGACAGCAACGTGCCCTCAGATGCGCATCGTGTCCCGGCATTGTGTCCCGCGGACAAAAAAATAGGCCGGCGAGTGGCGCCGGCCTGGGTGCTGCAGGAGAGAAGAAAAAGGGACTGCTTGTTTAACCGCCACCAACCTTCTTGGGGGCGGAGGTCTTCTTGGGGGCGTTCGGGGCCTTGGTGGTCTTCGCCTTGGGGGCGGCGGCGCCGCGGCCCGCGGCCTTCTTGTCACCGGCCGAGCGCTTGGTGCCCGGCACCTTCTCGGCCTTTTCCTTCTTCGGCTTGGCGGCCTTCTCCTCGCCGGCCTCGCCCGCTGCTTCCGCGTCGCCGCCCTTGGCCTTCTTACCCTTGGCGTCGGAAGGTGCAGGAGCTGCGGACTTCTTCTTCATCTCGAAATCGACGAACTCGAGGACAGCCATCTCAGCGCCGTCACCCTGGCGCGCGCCGAGCTTGACGATCCGGAGGTAGCCGCCCTCGCGGGTCGCGAAACGCGGGGCGATCACATCGAACAGCTTCTGGATGTGGTCGCGGTCGAGGAGCCAGCGGCCGACGATGCGGCGATCGTGCACCGAGCCGTGCTTCGCCTTGGTGATCACCTTCTCGGCGATCGGGCGGAGCTCCTTGGCCTTCGGCAGGGTCGTGACGATGCGCTCCGTCATCACCAGCGATGCGAGCTGGTTGCGGAACATCGCCACGCGATGGGAGGCCGTGCGGCCGAGCTTTCTGTGAGCCATGTTGTGACGCATTGTCGATTCCCCTTACGCCCCGAAGCCCGCGCTGGAAGACCCGCCGGTACCCGCGGCGCCGGCCGATCCGGACATGCCGAAAGCGAGGCCGAGACGAACCAGCAGTTCCTGCAGCTCTTCGAGCGACTTCTTGCCGAAATTCTTGATCTCGAGGATCTCGCGCTCCGACTTCGAGACCAACTCGCGAACCGTTTGGATATTGGCGTTCTTCAGGCAGTTCGCGGTGCGCACCGAAAGGTCGAACTCTTCGAGGTTCTTGGCGAGGACCGCATCCATGCCGGTCAGGTCCTGACCCGCACCTGCGCCGTCGCCGCGCAGCGTCTCTTCGGCGGCAATGAAGATCGCCAGATGATCCTTGAGCAGCGTCGAAGCGAGCGAAACCGACTCCTCGGGCGTCACCGTGCCGTTGGTCCAGACGTCGAGCGTCAGCTTCTCGTAGTCGGTGATCCGGCCGAGGCGCGCAGCCTCGACGCGGTAGTTCACGCGCTTCACGGGGCTGTGCACGGAGTCGAGCGGAATCCACCCGAGGCCGAGAGCCTCGTCGTAGTTCTTGTCCGCGGTCACGTAGCCGCGTCCGCGGCGGATCTGTACCTGGAGGCGCAGACGGCCTTCCCCGTTCACCGTCGCGATGTGCACGTTCGGATCGCAGATCTCGACCGAAGGATCACCGACGAGGTCGCCCGCCTTGACGTCGCAGGGGCCCTTGATGTCGATGGTCAGGATCTTCTCTTCCTCGCTGTGCAGCTTCACCGGAATCTGCTTCAGGTTCAGGACGACGTTGGTCACGTCCTCCTGCACGCCGGGGATCGAGGAGAACTCGTGCAGCACGCCCTCGATCTGGACCGAAGTGATGGCCGCCCCCTCGATCGACGAGAGCAGGCAGCGGCGCAGGGCATTTCCGACCGTCGTGGCGAAACCGCGCTCGAACGGCTGAGCCGAGAACTTGCCGTAGGTTCCGGTCAAGGTCTCCGTCTCGATATCAACGCGCTTGGGGCGCTGGAATCCTTTCCAAAGCATCATGTGGCTCCTTGCAATTCGATAACGCCGCGTTAGCGGCTGTAGAGCTCGACGATCAGCTGCTCCTGGATCGGAAGCTTGATGTCCTCACGGCTCGGAAGCGACTGCACCTTGCCGGTAAAGCTCTCGGACGACAGCGTCAGCCATTCCGGAACGCCCCTGCCGGTCGCCGATTCCAGGCTGGCGCGGATCAGCTCGTTCTTGCGGCTGGACTCCTTGACGGAGATGGTCTGGCCGGCGCGCACCTGATAGGACGGGATCGTGGTCTTCTTGCCGTCCACCAGAATGTGGCCGTGGCGGACGAGCTGGCGAGCCTGGTTGCGCGAAGTCGCGAAGCCGAGGCTGAAGGCGACGTTGTCGAGGCGACGCTCGAGCATCACGAGGAGATTCTCGCCGGTGATCCCCTTGCGGCGATCGGCCTCGGCGAAGTAGAGCCGGAACTGGCGCTCGAGGACTCCGTAGATGCGCTTGACCTTCTGCTTCTCGCGCAGCTGGAGGCCGTATCCGACCGCACGGCGGCCGCGGCGCTGGCCGTGCTGGCCGGGTGGATAGGCGCGCTTCTCGATCGCGCACTTCTCCTTGAAGCAGCGATCCCCTTTCAGGAACAGCTTGATGCGCTCACGCCGGCAGAGCCGACAGACGGGACCGGTATACCTTGCCATGGAAACTCTCCTGCGCTCGTCTTCTCTCCGCTGCTACGGAGACTCCTGTTCAAGGAAGACGCTCTGCGGCGAGACAGCACACCTGCCTCGCCGAGGCACTCCTGGATATTCAGCTCGCGGCCGTGAGCAGTCCGGCCGGTCAGACCCGCCGGCGCTTGCGCGCCCGGCAGCCGTTGTGAGGGATCGGAGTTACGTCGCGGATCGACTTGATGTCGATGCCGCTGGCCTGCAGGGCGCGGATCGCCGATTCGCGACCCGAGCCCGGGCCGCGCACCTGGACGTCGACCGAGCGCATGCCCATGTCCTTCGCCTGGTTGCCCGCACTCTGCGCGGCGACCTGGGCTGCGAAGGGCGTGCCCTTGCGGGAGCCCTTGAATCCGATTCGACCCGCGGAGGACCAGGTCAGGATGTTCCCTTCCGGATCCGAAATCGCCACGAGCGTGTTGTTGAACGACGCCTGAATGTGCGCCAGGCCGTGAGGCACGACGCGCTTGTCCTTCTTCTTGGCGCCCTTCTTTTCCTTGCCCGCCGGTGCTGCTGATTCTTTTGCCATCTCGATCCCTCGTTACTTCTTGGTCAGCTTTTTCTTGGTGGAGACTGTCGCCTTGCGCGGTCCCTTGCGGGTGCGGGCGTTCGTGTTCGAGCGCTGGCCGCGGACCGGCAATCCCCGGCGATGGCGAATGCCGCGATAGCTGCCGATTTCCATGAGGCGCTTGATGTTCTGGGAGACCTCCTTGCGCAGGTCGCCCTCCACCCGGCCCTCTTCCTGGATGATCTTGCGGATCCGCTGCGCTTCCTCTTCGGAAAGATCGCGAACCTTCGTCACCGCGTCGACTTCGGCGGCCACGAGGATCTTCCGCGACCGGGCGCGGCCGATGCCGACGATGTAGGTCAAGCCGATCCAGACCTGCTTGTTCTGGGGGAGGTCCACTCCTGCAATACGCGCCATCGTCGTCCCCTACCCTTGCCGCTGCTTGTGCTTTGGGTTGTCGCAGATCACCCGCACGACTCCCGCGCGGCGCACGATCTTGCACTTCGGACAGATCCGCCTGACTGAAGACCGAACTTTCATGTCGCTACCTCTCGTTGCCGTTTCTGAAGCCGGCGTTACTTCAACCTGTAGACAATGCGCCCGCGCGAAAGGTCGTAGGGCGAGAGCTCGACCAGCACCTTGTCGCCGGGAAGGATCCGGATGAAATGCTTCCGCATTTTCCCTGAAATATGAGCCAATACCTGGTGCTTGTTCTCCAGCTCCACCTTGAACATCGCGTTGGGGAGCGGCTCAATCACCGTTGCTTCCACTTCGATCGCGTCTTCCTTGGACAAACTATCTTCCTCTTCTTTTCCCGACAGCCGGCGCTTCAGACCGCGCCGACGCCGAGGATCCGGGCGCCGTGCTCGGTGACCGCCACCGAATACTCGAAATGGGCCGACAGCGAACCGTCCGCCGTGCGCGCTGTCCAGCCGTCCTTGTCCACCATCACCGCCGGGGTACCTGCGTTCACCATCGGTTCGATGGCGATCACCAGCCCCGGCTTCAGCTTGGGACCGCGACCCGGCTCCCCGAAGTTGGGAACCTGTGGATCTTCGTGCAGCGCCGTCCCGATGCCGTGCCCGACGAAGTCTCGCACCACGGAAAACCCTTCCGACTCGACGTAGACCTGAACTGCATGTCCGATGTCGGAGAGGCGCTTGTTCGGACGGACTTCCTCGACAGCCAGCTCGAGGGCCCGTTTCGTAACCGCCATCAGCCGGAGCGCCGCGGGAGGGACTGTCCCGACAGCGTAGGTTCTGGCAGCGTCCCCGTAGTATCCCTTATAAACGACCCCACAATCAATCCCGATGATGTCGCCGTCCCGAAGGACGGTCTCGTCCGGGATCCCGTGGACGATGACCTCGTTGATCGAGGTGCAGAGCGTCGCCGGGTAGCCCTTGTAGTGCAGGAAGGCCGGCACTCCGCCGGCCTCCCGGATCAGTTTCTCCGCGTAGCGGTCGAGCTCCCGCGTCGTGACGCCGGGCCCGACCTTCTCCGCGAGCCCGGAAAGCACGAGGTGGACGATCCGGTTGGCCTCGTCCATCAACTCCAGCTCGCCCGCGGTCTTCAGGACCATGCTCAGGCCTGAACTCCCAGCTCCTGCAGGATCGCCGCGGTGACCGCCGGCATGGAACGCTCGCCGTCGATCCTTCGCAGGAGACCCCGTTGGCTGTAGTGCGCCACCAGAGGCTCGGTCTTCTCCCGGTAGACCCGAAGGCGTTCCCGAACGACCTCTTCGCGATCGTCGGCCCGCCGGCGCGCGACCGCTCGTTGGACCAGGACCGTCTCCGGCACCTCGAGCAGGACCACGGCGTCGAGTTGCACGCCGAGCGCTTCGAGAATCCGGTCGAGCGTCTCCGCCTGACCGGTCGTCCGCGGGTAGCCATCAAGAAGGAACCCACCGGCGGCGTCCGGGCGCGAGAGGCGCTCCCGGACGACTTCCGCCATCAGGCCATCGTCGACCAGGGCACCGGAGGCCATGATGCTCTCCACCTTGCCTCCCAGGGCCGAGCCCAAGGCCACCGCGTCCCGCAGCATGGCGCCGGTCGAGATCGCCGGAACGCCGAGAGATACCGCCAGGAAGTCGGCCTGCGTGCCCTTCCCGCTCCCCGGCGCACCCAGCATGACCGCGCGCAGTCCGCCCTGAAGAGAACGATCAGCCGTTTCAGCCACGACGTCCCTTGATCCTTCCGCGCTTCAGGAAGCCGTCATAGTTGCGCATCACCAGCTGGCTCTCGACCTGCTGCAGGAAGTCCATGGCGACACCGACCACGATCAGCAGCGACGTGCCGCCGAAGTAGAACTGGATACCCATGCCCTCGGTGATGAACTTCGGCAGGTACGGATCGATGGCTGGCCCGATGAACGGCAGGTTCTGCATCTTGATGCCGTTGAGGAGGAAGTCGGGCAGGATCGCCACCAGGGCGAGATAGGCCGCTCCCACCAGAGAAATCCGGGTCAGGATCCGATCGATGTACTCGGCCGTCTTCTTGCCGGAGCGGATGCCAGGGATGAAACTCCCGTACTTCCGCATGTTCTCCGCCAGATCGCTCGGATTGAAGATGATCGAGATGTAGAAGTAGCTGAAGAAGATGATCCCCACCACATAGAGCAGGTAGTGAAGCGGCTGGCCCCAGGCCAGCTGATCGGCGATCTTCTGCAACCAGGGCGCCTGGAACATCTGCGCTGCGGTCGCCGGAAGTGCCATCAGGGAGCTCGCGAAGATCACGGGAATCACGCCCGCCGTGTTCACCCGCAGGGGGAGGTAGGTGCTCTGTCCGCCGTAGACCTTCCGTCCGACCATCCGCTTGGCGTACTGGACCGGAATCCGCCTCTGCGCGCGCTCCATATAGACGATGAAAGCCACCACGAGCACCATGAACGCGATCAGGATCAGAATGCCGATGATCGAGAGCTCGTTCGACCGGATGCCTGCCACGGTGCTGGCCACCGCGCTCGGCAGGCCTACCACGATGCCGGCGAAGATGATCAGGGAGATACCATTGCCGATGCCGCGTTCGCTGATCTGCTCACCGAGCCACATGATGAAGGCACAGCCGGTGGTCAGGGTCAGGATGGTCAGCAGACGAAACGCCCAGCCCGGACTCGGCACGAGAGCGGCTCCGCCGGGGGTGGTCGTCTTCTCGAGGAAGAGCGCGATGCCGGTCGACTGAATGACCGAAACCAGCACCGTGCCGTAGCGCGTGTACTGGGTGATCTTCTTGCGGCCGAGCTCGCCCTCCTTCGAGAGCTTCTCGAGGTAGGGCCACACCACCGTCAACAGCTGCAAAATGATCGACGAGGTGATGTACGGCATGATCCCGAGCGCGAAAACGGCCACACGCTCGAGGCTTCCTCCGGTGAACGTGTTCACGAACCCGAGGAAAGTGCTCTGCATGGACTCCATGAACTCGAGAAGTGCCTGCGGATCCACCCCCGGCGTCGGAACATGACAGCCGATCCGATAGACCGCGAGCAGCCCGAAGGTGAACATCAGGCGCTTGCGCAGATCGGGGATCGCGAAGATATTGCGCAGGCTCTCGATCACGAAGCGAGCTCCTCACAGCGTCCGCCGGCAGCCTCGATCTTGGTGCGCGCCGACTTGCTGAACTTGTGGGCGGTGACGGTGATCGCCACCTGCAGCTCACCGTCGCCGAGCACCTTGACCAGCTTGCCGGGATGGACGAGTCCGGCGCCGGCCATCAGCTCGGGCGTCACGGCCTTGCCGAGCGCCGCGAGCGATCCGACGTTGATCACGGCGTACTCGACCCGAAACTCGTTCGTGAAGCCGCGCTTCGGAACGCGCCGGACGAGCGGCATCTGGCCACCTTCGAAACCGGGTCGGGCGCTGTAGCCTGAACGCGACTGACCGCCCTTGTGGCCCTTGCCGGCGGTCTTGCCGAGGCCGGAACCGGGGCCGCGACCGACACGCTTGCGCGAATGCTTGCTGCCTGGGGCTGGGGGAAGCTCGTGCAGTCTCATTTTGCGTCCTCGACCAACTCGACGAGATAGGGAATCTTGGCGATCATGCCGCGCACTGCCGGCGTGTCTTCGCGAACGACTTCGTGACGGATACGCCGCAGTCCGAGGCCGCGCAGCACCTCGCGATGGGTCTCGCGGGCGCCGATCGTGCCCTTCACCTGGCGGATGCGAATCGTCTTCTTCTTCATGCTTGAGCTACCTCTCTCGAACCTGCACTACTTTCGGTTCAGCTGACACCGACGCTGCGGTGAAGCAGCGAAGCGGCGAAAAGGTGAATCAAGGAGCCGGCGTCGCCGCGACTTCCGCCGGAGCGCCCTTGCGCGGCTTGCCCTTCAACATCAGCAGGGCCGCGAAAGTGGCCTTGACGACGTTGGCCGGATTCGCCGATCCCAGCGACTTGGTCAGGATGTCCGCGATACCGGCCGCTTCGACCACCGCGCGAACCGGTCCGCCGGCGATGACGCCGGTTCCGGCCGAGGCCGGCTTGATCAGGACGCGACCCGATCCGAACTCACCAAGCGCCTCGTGCGGGATCGTGTTCCCCTTCATCGGGACCTGGATCAGCCGCTTCTTCGCGACCTCGATGCCCTTGCGGATCGCCATCGGAACTTCCTTCGCCTTGCCGGCGCCGTAACCCACGCGGCCATTGCCGTCGCCGATCACCACCAGCGCGGAGAAGGAGAAGTTCTTGCCGCCCTTGACGACCTTGGTCACCCGGTTGATGTGGACGACCTGCTCAACAAATTCGCTTTCCTGCTCGAAATCCCTGGCCAAAGCTGTTCTCCTCGTCTCTTCGTCGGCGCGTGGCGGGTGGCGGCTTAGAACTGAAGGCCCTTGGCGCGTGCCGCCTCGGCCAGCTCCTTGACCTTGCCGTGGTAGAGGTATCCGCCACGATCGAACACAACCTGCTGAATTCCCTTGGCAAGCGCGCGCTCGGCAACCGCTTCGCCGACCGCCTTCGCCGCCGCCATCGTCGCCGCGCCCCCTTCGATCGCCCCCTTGAGCGCGGGCTCGAGCGAGGCGGCCGAGACGAGCGTATGACCGGTCTCGTCGTTGATCACCTGGGCATAGACGTACTTCGAGCTCTTGTAGACCGACAGACGCGGCCGCTCGGGAGTCCCCGCCAGCTTCTGGCGAAGCCGCTGATGAGCCCGCTTCTTCCGCGCCGTTTTCTCCATGACTTTCTTGCGTACCAGATCCGCCATCGTGCTCCCCTTCCTGCTTCGCTCGCGCCTTACTTGGCGCCGGCCTTGCCGACCTTGCGACGAATCACTTCGCCGGTGAACTTGATTCCCTTGCCCTTGTACGGATCTGGCGGACGCAACCGGCGGATCTCGGCGCAGACCTGGCCGAGGAGCTGACGATCCGCTCCGGTCACCATGATCTTGACGGCCTTCTCGATCTCGATCTTGATTCCCTCGGGAACCTTGAAGACGACCGGATGCGAGTAGCCGAGCGCGAAATGCACCTCGCTGCCGCGCAGCTCCGCCTTGTAGCCGACGCCGGTGATCTCCAACCCCTGGCTGAAGCCTTCCGAGACGCCTACGACAGCGTTCGAGAGCAGAGCGCGCATGAGACCGTGCTTGGCGCGCTCCGGGCCGGACTCACCGGACCTGCCAACGGTCACGACGCCGTTGTCGACCTTCACCGGGAAACCGTCCAGGAGCGCCTGGGTCACATGACCCTTGGGGCCTTCGGCGGTGAACTTCCCCTCGGAAACCACGATCTTGACCCCTTTGGGGACTTCGATCGGCCTTCTTCCCACTCGCGACATGACTAGAGACCCTTTCTCACCAGACCTCGCAGAGGACTTCGCCGCCGAGCCGCCGATCACGCGCCTGCCGGTCCGAGAGCAGCCCCTGGTTGGTCGAGATGACACCGATGCCGCGGCCGTTCAGAACCGGCTTGATGTCGTCCGCGCCACGATAGACGCGGCGTCCCGGCTTGCTGATGCGCTGCAGGTGACTGATCGCCGGCGCGCCTTCGTCGTCGTACTCGAGAAAAACCCGCAACACCGAGACCGGCTGACTCTCCGGCGACTCCACCAGCTTGAAGTTCCGGATGAAGCCCTCTTCCTTCAAGATCCGGCAAACTTCGGTCTTGAGTCGGGACGTCGGAACATCGACCCGGTCGTGCTTGGCCAGATGGGCGTTTCGGATTCGCGCGAGAAGATCCGAAACCGGATCCATGTTACTCATAAGAATCTCCTTACCAACTCGCCTTGATCACGCCCGGGAGGTAGCCCTGGCGAGCGAGATCACGGAAACAGATGCGGCAGAGTCCGAACTTCCGCATGAAGCTGCGCGGACGGCCGCAGCGCTTGCAACGGTTGCGCTGACGAAGCTTGTTGAACTTCAGCGTAATCTTGGTCTTGGCAATTCTGGCGTCAGTCGCCACGCGTTCCCCCTTAGTTCCTAGCGAACGGAACGCCGAGGCCGCGCAGCAGATGCAGCGCCTGCTCGTCGTTCTCAGCGGTCGTGACGAAGGTGATGTTCATCCCCTTCGGCCGCTCGACCTTGTTCATATCGATCTCCTGGAAAATCAGGTGATCGCGGATTCCCATCGTGTAATTGCCACGCCCGTCGAAGCTCTTGGTCGGCGCACCCTTGAAGTCACGCACGCGGGGAAGAGCGATGCTGACGAAACGGTCCATGAACTCCCACATCCGCGTGCCGCGCAGCGTCACGCTGCAGCCGATCGGCATGCCTTCGCGCAACTTGAACTGCGCGATCGACTTCCGGGACCGCCGAACGGAGGGACGCTGGCCGGCAATCGCCGCGAGCTCGTTCACGCCATCGTCGAGGATCTTGATGTTCTGGATCGCCTCGCCGAGCCCCATGTTGATGACGATCTTCTCGAGCCGCGGAACGGCCATGCCGTTCTCGATGCCGAACTCCTGCTTCAGCTTCGGGACGACGTCGTCCTTGTACTGCTTGCTCAGCCGGGGCGCGTAGCCCGGAGGAGTCGGCCTCACCGGACCCTTGTCCTGCGCATCTTCCTTCGCTTCGCCCTGCTTCTTTGGTTTCGCCATGATCATTCGACTCCTAGTTCAGAGTAGCGCCGCTCTTTTTGGCGACGCGTACTCCGGTCCCGTCCGCCTGGCGGAGGCGCCCTACGCGCGTCGGCTTGCCGCTGTTGGGATCGATCAGCATGAGGTTCGAAAGCCGGATCGGTGCCTCCTTCTCGAGGACGCCGCCCTGGATCCCCTTCTGCGCGTTCTGGCGGGTGTGGCGCTTCACCATGTTCACCCGTTCGACGATCGCAAGCTCGCGCGCAGGGAACACGCGGAGGACCTTGCCCTTCGATCCGCGATCCTTGCCTGAGATCACCAGCACCTGGTCGTTCTTCTTGATCTTCGTCTTCTTCATCGCTTGTCTCCGCTCGCGCGGCTCCCTCAGATGACTTCCGGCGCCAGAGAGATGATCTTCATGAACTTCTTCTCTCGGAGCTCACGTGCAACCGGCCCGAATACGCGGGTTCCGATCGGCTCGCGGTTGTCGTTGATCAAAACCGCCGCGTTCGTGTCGAAGCGGATGTAGCTGCCATCGCGTCGCTTCTGGGCGTGGACGGTGCGAACGATCACGGCCTTCACGACTGCGCCCTTCTTGACCGTACCGTCGGGAGTCGCCTCCTTGACCGATGCGGTGATCACGTCTCCCAGATGACCGTACTGGCCGAGGGCGCCACGCAGGTGAATGCATGAGACCTTCTTGGCTCCGGAGTTGTCCGCCACCTCGAGGATGGTGCCCATCTGGATCATGACTAGATCTCCCCGGCCTTCTTGAGGACTTCGCTCACCGACCACCGCTTCAGCTTCGAAAGCGGGCGGGTGGCAACCAGACGAACCCTGTCACCCACGGTGCAGACGTTCTTCTCGTCGTGGGCATAGAACTTCGACGTCCGCTTCTGGTAGCGGTGATAGAGGCGATGGGTGATCGTCTTCTCGACTTCGACGACGACCGTCTTGTCCATCTTGCTGCTGACGACCACGCCGATCTTCTCCTGCCGTCGTCCACGGGTCGTCGCTGCGGTTTCGGTCACGGTGCTCATTTATGCCTCGCTCTGCTTCTCGCGGATGATCGTCAGCACCCGAGCCAACTCGCGCTTGGCGGTTCTGATCTTGGCCGGCTTCTCGAGCTGACCGACGACCTTCTGGAGCCGGAGCGCGAAGAGCTGCTCGGCGAGCTCGCCCTCCCGGATCTGAAGGTCGGCGACGGTCTTCTCTCGCAAATTTGGTTTCTTCATGCGTCGCTCCTTGATTCCCTTAGGGCTCTACCTGAGCTCGCTGTGGCGCGAGACGAACTTCGTCAAGATGCACAGCTTCTGCGCCGCGAGCTTCATCGCTTCCTGCGCAATTTCCTGGCTCACACCCTCGAGCTCGAACAGGATGCGTCCGGGCTTGACGACGGCGACCCATCCCTCCGGCGGCCCTTTGCCCTTGCCCATTCGGGTCTCGAGCGGCTTCTTCGTGTACGGCTTGTCGGGAAACACACGGATCCACATCTTTCCGCCGCGCTTCACGTGCCGGCTGATCGCGATACGCCCCGCTTCGATCTGGCGCGCAGTCACCCAGGCCGGCTCGAGCGCCTGCAGCCCGAAGTCGCCGAAGGCGATGTAATCGCCGCCCTTGGACATGCCCGCGCGACGTCCGCGATGCTGTTTTCTGAACTTGACCTTCTTCGGCATCAACATGTATCAGTTCCTCGCTTACGCCGTAGCCCGGCGGCTCTTCTCTTTGAGCAGATCGCCCTTGTAGACCCAAACCTTGCAGCCGATGACTCCATAGGTCGTCCGCGCTTCGGCGAAGCCGTAGTCGATGTCCGCCTTGAGGGTGTGCAGGGGGAGACGCCCCTCCTGGTACCACTCGGTGCGCGCGATCTCGCTGCCGCCGAGGCGGCCGGCAACCATGATCTTCACGCCCTTGGCGCCGAACCGGAAGGCAGACTCCATGGCCTTCTTCATCGCCCGGCGGAAGGAGACACGGCGCTCGAGCTGTCCGGCGATCGACTCCGACACCAGCTGGGCATCGAGCTCGGGACGCTGAATCTCCTGGATGTTGATGTGGATCTCGCGGCCGGTCATCTTGGCGAGGTCGTCGCGGAGCTTGTCCACCTCGGCGCCCTTCCTACCGATGATGATTCCCGGACGCGAGGTGTAGATGGTGACCCGCATCTTGTCCGCGGCGCGCTCGATGTCGATCTCTGACACCCCGGCATGGCCGAGGCGCTTCTTCAGGTCGGCGCGGAGCTTCAGATCCGAGTGCAGAAGCTTCGAGTAATCACCTTCCGCGTACCAGCGGGAGTGCCAGGTCTTGTTGTAGACCAGCCGGAATCCGTACGGATGCGTTTTCTGACCCACGCTTACTTCCCTCCCTTGGCGGTGCGCTTGGCGGCCTTCTGCGACTTGGCAGGCGCCTTGGCGGCGGGAACTCTGGCAACGGCGCCCGAACCGGCCTTGCGCGTATCCAGCTTGATCGTCACGTGGCTCTGACGCTTGAGGATCCGGAACGCGCGACCCATGGTGTTCGCCTGGATGCGCTTGAGCGTCGGCCCGCCGTCGACGAAGACTTCCTTGACGTAGAGCTTGCCGACATCGACGTTCTGGTCGCGGTTCTCGGCGTTGGCCACCGCGGACTTCAAGAGCTTCTCGATCGGCCTCGCGGCCGACTTGTTGGTGGTCCGCAGGACGACGGCGGCCTCTTCCACGTCCATTCCGCGGATGAGATCGACGACGAGCCGGACCTTCTGGGGCGACGCCTGGAGGTGGCGCAGATGCGCGATGGCTTCCATTACCCTACCCCCTTACGCCTTCGGCCTGGGGGCGACGGACTTCTCCGCCGCCTTCTTGCCGCTGTGTCCGCGGAACGTCCGGGTCATGGAGAACTCGCCCAGCTTGTGGCCGACCATGTTCTCGCTGACGTAGACCGGGATGAACTTCGTCCCGTTGTGGACCGCGAGAGTGTGCCCGACCATCTCGGGAATCACGGTGGAACGCCGGGACCAGGTCTTGATGACCCGCTTCTCGCCGCTCGAATTCATCGCCACGACCTTGTCGTGGAGATGCTTGTCGATGAAGTAGCCCTTCTTCAGTGAACGCGCCATGCCGACTCTCCGTTCCTACTTCTTGTCCCGGCGGCGAACGATCACTTGATCAGTCCGCTTGTTGTTTCTGGTCTTGTAGCCCTTGGTCGGCACACCCCAGGGAGTGACGGGATGCCTGCCGCCAGAGGTCTTTCCCTCGCCGCCGCCCATCGGGTGATCGACCGGGTTCATCGACACCGCGCGGTTGTGGGGCTTGCGGCCGAGCCAGCGGCGCCGGCCCGCCTTGCCGTACGAAACGTTCTCGTGCTCGAGGTTGCCCACCTGGCCGATGGTCGCGTAGCACTCGATGTGCACTCTGCGAACCTCGCCGGAAGGCAGCTTCACCTGGGCCTGCGAGGCTTCGCGCGCCATCAGCTGCGCTCCGGCGCCGGCGGAACGGACCATCTGCCCGCCCTTGCCGCGCTTGAGCTCGATGTTGTGGATCACCGTGCCGAGCGGAATCAGCCGCAGGGGCAGCGAATTGCCGAGGTTGATCTCGGCCTTCTCGCCGGAGACCACGACCATCCCGACCATGAGGCCTTCGGGGGCGAGAATGTAGCGCTTCTCGCCGTCGGCGTAGTGGATCAGCGCGATGCGAGCCGAGCGGTTCGGATCGTACTCGACCGACGCGACCGTGCCGGGAACCCCGTGCTTGTCGCGCTTGAAGTCGATCGCCCGATAGCGACGCTTGTGCCCGCCGCCGCGGAACCAGTTGGTCAGCTGCCCCTGGTTGTTGCGGCCGCCGGTGCCCATCTTGCCGCTGGTCAGCGACTTGAGCGGACGGCTTTCCGTGATCTCGCCGAAGTCCGGGAAACTCTGGAACCGGCTCGATGCGTTCGTAGGTCTGAGTTGACGAATACCCATCTTCCCAAGCTCTCTTTCTTACGCGCCTTCGAAGAAATCGATGGTCTTCTCACCGGGAGCCAGACGGACGAAAGCCTTCTTCCAGTCCGAACGGCGGCCGGCGAAACGGCCCTGGCGGCGCACCTTGCCGTGCATCTTGGCGACCCGCACTTCAGCAACCTTGACCTTGAACTGAGCCTCCACTGCGCGCTGAATCTCGATCTTGTTGGCCCGCATATCGACTTCGAGGGTCAACACGTTCGTGCTCTCGCGCTGCAGACTCGACTTCTCGGTGATCAGGGGACGCCGGATGATCTCCTGGATTCTCATGCTCCCAGAACCTCCACGAGGCGCGCGAGCGCCTGCTCGCTGACCACGAAATACGGCCTGTCGACGACGTCATAGACGTTGACCGCCAACGCGTCGACGGTCTTCCATCCCGGATGGTTCCGCGACGCCAGATCCAGATTCCGGTTGTCGCGCGCGTCCACCACCAGGATCTTGCCCTCGGCGCCCACCTTGGTGAGGATCGCCTCGAGCTCCTGAGTCTTGTGGCTCGGGACGGCCAGGTTCTCGAGGACGATGATGCGGCCCTCCTTCGCCTTGCGCGAAAGCACCGACTTGAGAGCGTTCTTCTTCTCTCCCGTCGACAGATCCTGGCTGTAGTCGCGCGGGACCGGTCCGTGGACCGTGCCGCCCTTGCGCCAGAGGGGGCTGCGGATGCTTCCGATCCGCGCCCGTCCCGTGCCCTTCTGCTTCCAGAGCTTCTTGCCGGCGCCCGACACCTCGCTCCGCGTCTTGGTCTTGTGGGTCCCGGAACGCAGGCCCGCCAGGTACGCATGCACCGCAAGGTGGATCAGGTGCTCTTTGTAGGGGTAGGAGAAGATCTCCGCGGGGAGATCGAGCTCCTTCACCTGCTTGTTGTCGAAGTTCTTGACCGCGATCTTCATCGCTTACCAACCTCTCGCTTTACCATCTTGAGCCCGTCCGAGCCAGTCCTGACCACTTGGAAGCCGCTCAGCCGCGCTTCGCGCGCTTGAGCGCGACGTAGCCATTTTCGCCGCCCGGCACCGAGCCGCGCAGATAGATCAGATTCTTCTCTTCGTCGACCTTGACCACCAGAAGGTTCTTGGTCGTGATCCGCTTGCCGCCCATGCGCCCCGTTCCCTTCATGCCGGGATAGACGCGCGACGGGAAGGACGAGCCGCCGATCGAGCCCGGGGCGCGATGGAACATCGAGCCGTGGGTCGCGCGACCACCCTTGAATCCGTGGCGCTTCATCACACCCTGGAAACCCTTGCCCTTGCTGGTGCCGACGACGTCCACGAAATCCTTCTCCTGGAACATCGAGCACTTGACCTGGTCTCCGGCCGCCCAGGCCTCGTCGGCCGTGATCTCGAACTCCGCGAGCTTCCGAGTCGGAGTCGCACCGGCCTTCTTGAAGTGTCCCTGCTGCGGCTTGGTGACGTGCCGCGGGGGCTTCACCTCGACCAGGCCGAGCTGAACGGCATCGTAGCCGTCTTTCGCGGCGGTACGCCGCGTCACCACGACGCACGGACCGACTTCCACCACGGTGACCTGCACCGTGTCTCCATCCGCTGTGAATATCTGGGTCATCCCCAGCTTCTTTCCGAGCATTCCATCCATGGTCCGACCCTCTCGCTCTCGCCCAGTTCCTGGTTTCGGTGGATTCGGGTTACTTGCCGAACGCCTTGATCTCGACGTCCACCCCAGCGGGCAGCTCGAGCTTCATCAGGGCGTCCACCGTTCCACTCGTGGGCTCGTAGATGTCCAACAGACGCTTGTGCGTACGAATCTCGAACTGCTCCCGCGACTTCTTGTCGACGTGCGGCGAGCGGTTCACGGTGTAACGCGAGATGTGCGTCGGCAGCGGAATCGGACCGACGACCCGGGCTCCGGTCCGACGGGCCGTATCGACGATCTCGTAGGTCGAGGTGTCGAGGATGCGGTAATCGAACGCCTTCAGGCGGATGCGGATCTTCTCGTTCAGCATGTGCTAATCCTCAATTTTTCTCGACTGGTACCAGGTCCGCTTACTTGACCACTTCGGTGACGGTGCCCGCGCCGATGGTGCGGCCGCCTTCGCGGATCGCGAAGCGCACGCCCTTCTCCATCGCGATCGGAGCAATGAGCTCGATCGAAAGGTTCACGTTGTCGCCGGGCATCACCATCTCCGTGCCGGCCGGCAGCGTCCCCACTCCCGTCACGTCCGTCGTACGGAAGTAGAACTGCGGACGGTAGCCGTTGAAGAACGGCGTGTGACGACCGCCCTCCTCCTTCGTCAGCACGTACACCTCGCCCTTGAACACCGTGTGCGGCGTGATCGAACCCGGCTTCGCCAGCACCTGCCCGCGCTCCACGTCGTCCTTCTTCGTGCCGCGCAGCAGCACTCCGACGTTGTCGCCCGCCTCGCCGCGATCCAGGAGCTTGCGGAACATCTCGACGCCCGTCACGATCGACTTCTGCGTCGGCCGGATGCCCACGATCTCGATCTCGTCCTGCACCTTCACGATGCCGCGCTCGATCCGGCCCGTCACCACCGTGCCGCGACCCGAAATCGAGAAGATGTCCTCGATCGGCATCAGGAACGCCTTGTCCACGTCGCGCTCCGGCATCGGAATGTAGGTGTCCAGAGCCTCGTACAGCTTGATGATCGACTCCGCGCCCAGAGGACCCGGATCGCCCGTCAGAGCCTTGATCGCCGCGCCGCGGATGATCGGAGTGTCGTCGCCCGGGAACTGGTACGACGACAGCAGGTCGCGAACCTCCATCTCCACCAGGTCCAGCAACTCCGGATCGTCCACCATGTCGCACTTGTTCAGGAACACCACGATGTAGGGCACGCCGACCTGACGCGCCAGCAGGATGTGCTCCCGCGTCTGCGGCATCGGGCCGTCCACCGCCGAAACCACCAGGATCGCGCCGTCCATCTGCGCCGCTCCCGTGATCATGTTCTTCACGTAGTCCGCGTGACCGGGGCAATCGACGTGCGCGTAGTGGCGGTTCGCCGTCGAGTACTCGACGTGCGACGTCGCGATCGTCAGAATCTTCGTGGGGTCACGACGGCCCTGCGACTCGGAAGCCTTCGCCACCTCGTCGTACGGCACATACTTGCCCCAGCCCTTGTCAGCGGCGACCTTCGTCAGCGCCGCAGTCAGCGTCGTCTTCCCATGGTCCACGTGACCGATCGTTCCAACGTTCACGTGCGGCTTGGTGCGGTCGAACTTTTCCTTGCCCATGACTGATCTCCGTATCGTCCCGAAAAGGCGCCGGCCTCAGCCGGCGGCCTTCGCGATAACTTCTTCACTGACGCTCTTCGGCGCCTGCTCGTAAGAGGCGAACTGCATGGTGTAACTGGCGCGGCCCTGCGACATCGATCGCACGTCCGTCGCGTAGCCGAACATCTCGGAGAGCGGCACCTTGCAGGCGATCACCTGCACGTTGCCGCGCGGCTCCATGTGCTGCACGCGGCCGCGCCGCGAGGTCAGGTCGCCGATGATCTCGCCCATGTACTCGTCGGGCGTGACCACTTCGACCGCCATGATCGGCTCGAGGAGGACGGGCTTGGCCTTCTTCGAGGCGTCCTGGAAAGCCATGGAACCGGCGATCTTGAAGGCGATTTCCGAGGAGTCGACGTCGTGATAGCTGCCGTCGTAGAGCTCCACCTCGACGCCGGAGATCGGATAGCCGGCGAGCGGACCGTTGTCCAGCTGCTCGCGGATTCCCTGCTCGATCGGCTTGATGAACTCCTTGGGGATGACGCCGCCGACGATCTCGTTGTTGAAAATGAACTCGGCTTCGGTGGTCGGTCGCAGACGGATCTTGGCGTGACCGTACTGGCCGCGACCGCCGGTCTGACGCACGAACTTGCCCTCGCCCTCGGCCTCCTGGGTGATGGTTTCCTTGTAGGCCACCTGCGGCTTGCCGACGTTGGCGCCGACGTTGAATTCACGAACCAGACGGTCGACGATGATCTCGAGATGCAGCTCGCCCATGCCCGAGATCAGCGTCTGGCCGGTGTCGGGCTCGGTGTGCACGTGGAATGTCGGATCTTCCTGCATGAGCTTGCCGAGGGCGAGGCCGAGCTTCTCCTGGTCGACCTTGGTCTTGGGCTCGATCGAGACCGAGATCACGGGCTCGGGGAAGTTCATCGCCTCGAGAACGACCGGGTGCTGCGGATCACAGATCGTGTCGCCGGTCGTCACGCTGCGCAGACCGACGGCGGCGGCGATATCGCCCGCCCAGACCTCGGAGATCTCCTCGCGCTTGTTGGCGTGCATCTTGAGAAGACGGCCGATGCGCTCCTTCGAGTCCTTGGTGGCGTTCAACACACCGGTGCCCGATGCGACGTGCCCCGAGTAGACGCGAAAGAAGGCGAGCTGCCCGACGAACGGGTCGCTCATGATCTTGAAAACCAGACCCGCGAAAGGCTGCCCCTCTTCGATCGAACGCTCGACGGTCTTCTCGGTGCCCGGCTCCAGCCCCTGCACCGGCGCGATGTCGTCCGGCGAAGGCAAGTAGTCGACGACGGCATCGAGCAGCGGCTGGACGCCCTTGTTCTTGAACGCGCTGCCGCAGACGACCGGCTGCAGACGATTGGTGATCGTCGCGATGCGCAGGGCCGCCTTGAGCTCCTCGTTGGTGATCTCCTCGCCGGAAAGGTACTTCTCCAGGAGCTTGTCGTCGGTCTCGGCGATCGCCTCGACCATCTTCTCGCGCAGCTCTTTCGCCCGCTCCCGGTACTCTTCCGGAATATCGACGAGCTCGTAGGCGGCGCCCATGGTCTCGTCCTTGTAGGCGATGCCCTGCATGCGAACGAGGTCGATGATGCCCTTGAGATTCTCCTCGCGACCCCACGGGAACTGAATGACGACCGGCGACGCGGCGAGCCGCGAGACCATCATCGACACGCAGCGATCGAAGTCGGCGCCGATCCGGTCCATCTTGTTCACGAAAGCGATGCGGGGCACCTTGTAGCGGTCGGCCTGGCGCCAGACGGTCTCGGACTGGGGCTCGACGCCGGCCACGGCGTCGAACACGGCGACAGCGCCGTCGAGCACGCGCAGCGAGCGCTCGACCTCGGCAGTGAAGTCCACGTGACCGGGAGTATCGATGATGTTGATCCGATACTTGTTCCAGAAACAGGTCGTCGCCGCCGCGGTGATGGTGATCCCGCGCTCCTGCTCCTGGACCATCCAGTCCATGGTGGCAGTACCTTCGTGGACTTCACCGATCTTGTAGTTGACCCCGGTGTAGAACAGGATCCGCTCGGTGGTCGTGGTCTTACCAGCATCAATGTGAGCCATGATGCCGATATTGCGAGTCATCGACAGGGGTGCTTGTCTCGCCATAATCCTTGCGCCCCGAAGGAACGCTCGATCTCTCGTCTATCGTAAGCGGCATAAATGGAGCTTGAGGGAGCTCCGCGCCGCTTCAGCTTCGTCTTACCGCCGGCTACGATCGAAGATCAGCGATCTGCGATCGACGATCGGCCGGCATCACTTCACCCGCGAGGGCGCCTACCAGCGGTAGTGCGCGAAGGCCTTGTTGGCCTCGGCCATGCGATGGGTGTCTTCCTTCTTCTTGATCGCGCCACCGCGATTCTCGGCGGCGTCCAGCAGCTCACCCGCGAGCTTCGCCTTCATCGTCTTTTCGCCGCGCTTCGTCGCGCTCTGAATCAGCCAGCGGATCGAAAGCGCGAGCTTGCGGCTCGGGTTGACTTCGACCGGCACCTGATACGTCGAACCGCCGACGCGCCGCGACTTGACCTCGACAGCGGGCTTGACGTTCTCGATCGCCCGCTTGAACACCTTGACCGGATCGTCGGAGGTGCGCTCTTTCACCGTCTCGAGGGCATCGTACAGGATGCGCTCGGCGACCGTCTTCTTGCCCTGGCGCATCACGACATTGACGAACTTGGTCACCAGCTGCGAACCGTAAAG
Source organism: Thermoanaerobaculia bacterium (assembly GCA_018057705.1). Taxonomy (NCBI): domain Bacteria; kingdom Pseudomonadati; phylum Acidobacteriota; class Thermoanaerobaculia; species Thermoanaerobaculia bacterium. The sequence goes on from JAGPDF010000032.1 coordinate 21,591, forward strand.
CGGGTCCGGCAGAACGTCTCGCTTCGGTACTTCCCGTCTCCTGGGCATCGATCGACTCCGTTACGACTTCGGCCGCTTGGCGCCGTACTTCGAGCGCCCCTGCCGGCGGTTCTGTACACCCACGGAGTCGAGCGTTCCGCGGATGACGTGATAGCGCACACCAGGCAGGTCCTTCACACGACCGCCACGGATCAGGACGATGGAGTGCTCCTGAAGGTTGTGCCCGACGCCCGGAATGTAGGTCGTGACTTCGATTCCGTTGGTCAGGCGCACCCGGGCGACCTTGCGCAGCGCCGAGTTCGGCTTCTTCGGGGTCTGGGTGTAGACGCGGACACAGACTCCCCGGCGCTGCGGCGCCTGCTGCAGAGCCGGGCTCTTGGTCTTGCTGATGACGCGCTGGCGACCCTCGCGGACCAGCTGATGAATCGTCGGCATGCGAACAGACTCCTGATTTCTTCGATCCTCGAAACCGAGACGCGCCGGTGGCCGGGACACAGCCCGACCACTTGCTACGACTCGCACTGCCCGACTGGTCCTGGGGACTACAGCGGGGGGAGAGGAAAAGTACCATCTCCGACAACCGTCCGTCAAGCGAAGTGGGACGACTCTTTTGCAGTTTTCAGCGAGCCGGCCGGCCCACCACCCTTTCAGGGGGTTGTGGAGCCCTCGAATTGCCTATAATTCGTGACATGACGAATCGACGAAGTGACGACTCGGCCCACCTCGATGAGCTCGTCGAGACGGCCAAGGGCCTCGCCCATCCCGCTCGCCTCCGTATTCTGGCCATGCTGCATGAAGGCGAGCTCTGCGTCTGCCAGATGACCGCCGTGCTGGAGCTCGCCCCTTCGACCGTCTCGCAGCACCTTTCGGTGCTCAGCCGGGGTGGGCTTCTCGCCGACCGGAAGGAGGGCAAGCTGGTCTTCTACCGCCTGCGGACGGACGGCGCCGCCGCCGCCCTGCTGCCTCCGCTGCTCGCCCTGTTTGCACACGGCGCGGTTGCCGGGACGGATCGAGCGGTCGTCGCCCGCCTGCGCGAGATTCCGATCGCCACGATCTGCGCCGCCGAGCTCGGCCTGGCGGCGATCGACGTCCGCAAGGCTGTGGCATCGTGACCCGCGGTGTCCTCTTCCTCTGCGTCGCCAACTCGGCCCGCAGCCAGATGGCCGAAGGGATCGCCCGGCAGCTCGCCGGCGAACGCCTGCGGGTCCAGAGCGCCGGCTCGGCGCCCTCGCAGGTCAACCCGCTCGCCATCCGGGCACTGGGCGAGATCGGCGTCGAAACCTCGGGTCAGCGCTCGAAGTCGGTCGACGAGATCGATCGGGCCACGGTCGACACCGTGATCACCCTCTGCGCCGAGGAGGTCTGCCCCGTGTTTCTCGGCACGGTTCGTCGCCTGCACTGGCCGCTGCCCGATCCCGCCGGACACGACGAGGGGGAGGAAGCGAGCCTCGAGCGCTTCCGGTCGGTACGCGACGAGCTCAGCCGGCGCATTGCGGCCTGGCTGCAGCAGGAAGGGCACTCTCCCGCAACGAAGGCAGGAGACTGAAATGGAACCGAGCGTCTTCAAGAAGCTGTCACTGCTCGACCGCTACCTGACGGTCTGGATCTTTCTCGCCATGGGCGTCGGCGTCGGAGCCGGGTTCCTGTTCCAGGCTTCGGTGCAGCGTTTCAACGCCGCGTTGACCGTCGGCGAACACACCAACCTGCTGATCGCCGCCGGCCTGATCCTCATGATGTATCCGCCGCTCGCCAGGGTGAAGTACGAGCTCATGCCGAAGGTCTTCGCCGATCGGAAGATCCTCGGCCTGTCGCTGCTGCAGAACTGGGTCGTCGGCCCGGTCCTCATGTTCCTCCTGGCCATCGGCTTCTTCGGCTTCGTCGCGCCGGCGTTGTTCGGCCCCTCCGAGCAATGGAGCCATTACATGGTGGGCCTGATCCTCGTCGGCATCGCCCGCTGCATCGCCATGGTGCTGGTCTGGAACCAGCTCGCCCGGGGCAGCAGCGAGTACGCGGCCGGCCTGGTCGCCCTCAACAGCGTCTTTCAGATCGTCACCTTCGGCCTTTACGCCTGGGTCTTCATCACCGTCCTGCCGCCGCTCTTCGGGATGGAGGGCGCCGTCGTCCCCGTGACCATCGGCGAGATCTTCGCCAGCGTCATGATCTACCTCGGCATCCCGTTCGCCGCCGGCATTCTCAGTCGGCTGATTCTCGTGTCGTGGAGGGGCGCGGCCTGGTACGACCGCGAGTTCATTCCGCGGATCTCTCCCATCACGCTCGTGGCGCTTCTCTTCACCATCGTGGTGATGTTCTCGACCCAGGGCGAGCGGATCATCGCCCAGCCGCTGGACGTGCTGTGGATCGCGGTTCCGCTGGCCGCCTATTTCTCCATCATGTTCCTGCTCAGTTTCTTCATGGCGTGGAAGGTCGGCGCCGACTACCCTCGCGCCGCGACGCTGGCGTTCACAGCCACGGGCAACAACTTCGAGCTCGCGATCGCGGTGGCCATCGCCGTCTTCGGCATCTCCTCACCGATCGCCTTCGCGACCGTGGTCGGGCCGCTGGTCGAGGTGCCCGTGCTCATCGGCCTGGTCCACGTGAGTCTCTATTTGAAGCGCCGCCTCTTCAGTGAGGTTCCGCGCGTCGCCGGAGCCGCATGACGACTCTCGCCCTGCGCTTCCCGCAGAAGCACCCCCGCGCCCTGCTGCTGCTCGCGGGCGGAGCCTGGTTCGCACTGTACCGGATCCTCGTTCCAGGCTCCGAAGCGCTCGTGGCCGCTCTACCGGTCGATCGCGCCAGCCATCTGGGCGGTGCCCTGCAGTTCTTCTTCTACGACACTCCCAAGGTCCTCCTGCTACTCACGGGCGTCGTCTTCGTAATGGGGATGGTCAACTCCCATTTCACGCCGGAGCGAACCCGAGCCCTGCTCGCCGGTCGCACCGAAGGCGTCGCCAACGCGATGGCGGCGGGGCTCGGCATCGTGACGCCGTTCTGTTCCTGCTCGGCTGTGCCGCTCTTCATCGGCTTCGTCCAGGCCGGGGTGCCGCTGGGGGTCACCTTCTCCTTCCTGATCTCGGCGCCGATGGTCAACGAGGTGGCGCTGGCCCTGCTCTTCGGCATGTTCGGCTGGAAGATCGCCACCCTCTATCTCGGCCTCGGTCTCGCGGTCGCGATGATCGCGGGCTGGGTCATCGGCCGCCTGAAGATGGAGGCCTACCTCGAGGACTGGGTGCGCAACATGCCGCGCGTGGAGGCGTCCGCGGACGATACGGTTCTCACCCTGGGCGATCGGATCGCAGCCGGCTTCACGAGCGTCCGCGAGATCGTCGGCAGGGTCTGGCCCTACATCCTGGCCGGTATCGCCATCGGCGCCGCCATCCACGGCTGGGTGCCCGAGACCTTCATGGCCAGCTTCATGGGCAAGGGGGCCTGGTGGTCGGTGCCGCTGGCCGTCCTCATCGGCATACCGATGTACTCCAACGCCGCCGGAGTGATCCCGGTCGTGCAGGCGCTGCTCGCCAAGGGTGCGGCTCTCGGAACCGTGCTCGCCTTCATGATGAGCGTCATCGCGCTCTCGCTCCCCGAGATGGTCATCCTGCGCAAGGTCCTCAAGTGGCGCCTGATCGCCACCTTCGTCGCCGTCGTCGCCACCGGCATCCTGATCGTCGGCTACCTGTTCAACGCGGTTCTCTGATTCCCGGCTCGTCTCGCACAGGAGAGATACACCATGAGAGAGATCAAGGTCTTGGGCACCGGCTGCTCCAACTGCAGGAATACCGTCAAGCTCATCGAAGAGATCGCCCGCGGAAAGGGCGTCGAGATCCACCTGGAGAAGGTCGAGGAGATCCGGCAAATCATGGCTTTCAACGTCCTGGCGACTCCCGGCGTCGTGCTCGACGGCCAGGTCGTTCATGCCGGGGGCGTGCCGTCGCGCAGCAAGATCGAAAGCTGGTTCTAAAGGAAAGGGCGGCTGCTGAAGCCGGAAACAGGGACTCAAGAGTCCCCGTTCCCGGGCCAGAAGCCGCCCGCGCCTGCATGCCCTGCTGCTGACGCTACTCCGTTTCCGCGACCTCCTGGGGCAGGGCGCGGATCTCGTCGTCGCCGAAGTCGAAGTACATCTCGTCGTCCGCCGGGTGGGTGATCTCCGGCAGATCTTCCGCGATGTGGAAGTCGTGGTACGGCGCCATGCCAGTACCCGCCGGGATGAGCCGGCCGACGATGACGTTCTCCTTCAGGCCGCGCAGGTAGTCGACCCGGCCGGAGATAGCCGCCTCGGTCAGCACCCGCGTGGTCTCCTGGAAGCTCGCGGCCGAGATGAAGCTGTCGGTCGAGAGGCTCGCCTTGGTGATGCCCAGAAGCAGCGGCCGGCCGATCGCGGCCCGCCCGCCTGCGGCGATGACGCGCTCGTTCTCTTCCTGGAAACGCCACCGGTCGACCTGCTCGTCGACCAGGAACTCGGTGTCGCCGACTTCCTCGATCTTCACCGAACGCATCATCTGCCGGACGATGACCTCGATGTGCTTGTCGTTGATCTGCACGCTCTGCGACCGGTAGACCTCCTGGATCTTGTCGGTCATGTAGCGCTGCAACTCCTTCTCGCCCAGCACCTGAAGAACGTCGTGCGGGTTGATCGGGCCGTCGATCAGCGGGTCGCCGGCATGAACACGCTCGCCGTCCTGAACGTTGACGTGCACCGAGCGCGGCACCAGGTACTCGCGATTCTCCTGCGTGTCCCCTTCGACGGTGACGCGGCGCATGCCCTTGTGGATCTCGCCCAGCCGGACGGTACCGTCCACCTCGGTGATGATCGCCGGCTCCTTCGGACTGCGGGCTTCGAAGAGCTCCACCACCCGCGGCAGACCGCCGGTGATGTCCTTGGTCTTGGCCGCCTCGGCGCGCGGGATCTTCACCAGCACGTCGCCGGCCGTGACGATCTGCCCCTCGTTGACCATGAGGTGCGATCCCGACGGCAGGATGTAGCGTCGGTCGGTCCCGGCGCCCTTCACCACGATCGCCGGGATGCGCTTCTCGCTGGCCGAAGCCTCGACGATAATGCGCTGCGAGAGGCCGGTGACCTTGTCGGTCTCTTCGCGGACGTTCTCACCCTCGGCGATGTCGCGGTACTCGATGGTGCCGCCGATCTCGGAGAGGATCGACGACGTGAACGGATCCCATTCGACGAGCTCCGTGCCGGTCTCGACTTCCTGTCCGTCCTGGACGTGAAGCCGCGATCCGTAGGCGAGCGCGTAACGCTCCTTCTCGCGACCCTTGGAGTCGGTGATCAGGAGCTTGCCGTTGCGGTTGACGACGATCAGGTCGCCGGTCTTGGCGTCGACCGTGGAGACGTTGAGGAAGCGCACCGTTCCGGGATTCTTGGCCTGATGCTTCGACTGCTCCGACACCCGCGAGGCCGTACCGCCGTAATGGAAGGTACGCATCGTGAGCTGCGTTCCGGGCTCGCCGATCGACTGCGCGGCGATGACGCCCACCGCCTCGCCGATCTCTACCTGCCGGCCCGACGCGAGGTTGCGTCCGTAGCAGGCGATGCAGACTCCGCGGCGCGTCTCGCAGGTCAACACCGAGCGGATCTTCACGCGCTCGATGCCGGCCCCCTGAATCGCGTTCGCGAGCTCCTCGGTGATGTCGGACCCGACCTCGATGAGAACGTCGCCGGTCATCGGATCGTAGATGTCCTCCTGGCTGACGCGACCGACGATCCGGTCCCGCAGGGCCTCGAGGATCTCTCCACCTTCCATGATCGCCGAAACGTGAATGCCGTCGATTGTGCCGCAATCCGGCTCGTTGATGATCACGTCCTGCGCGACGTCGACCAGACGGCGCGTCAGGTAGCCGGAGTCGGCCGTCTTCAGCGCGGTGTCCGCGAGGCCCTTGCGGGCGCCGTGGGTCGAGATGAAGTACTGCAGAACCGAGAGGCCTTCGCGGAAGTTCGCCGTGATCGGAGTCTCGATGACCTCGCCCGAGGGCTTCGACATCAGTCCGCGCATGCCGGCCAGCTGTCGCACCTGCTCACGCGAGCCTCGCGCGCCGGAGTCGGCCATCATGTTGATCGGGTTGAACTCGTCGCGCTCCTTCTCGACCTTCTTCATCTCGCGGAACATCTCTTCCGAGACCTTTTCCGTGACGCGATGCCAGATGTCGATGATCTTGTTGTGGCGCTCGCCCTGGGTGATGACACCGGCGGAGCGCTGCTTCTCGATCTCGAGAACCTCCGTCTTCGCCTGGTCGAGCATCGACTGCTTGGCCGCCGGGATCACCATGTCCTCGACGCCGATCGAGATGCCGGCCTTGGTCGCGTACAGGAAGGTGATCTTCTTCAGGTCGTCCAGCATCTTGACCGTCAGATCGTTGCCGTGCTTGATGTAGCAGTATCCGACGAGATCCTGCAGGCCGCGCTTCTTCAACAGGCCGTTGATGAACGGGATCTCTTCGGGCAGGTTCATGTTGAGGATGACCCGGCCGACGGTGGTCTCGATCAGAGCCTTGTCCATCGTCTCGACTTCGGCGTGAACGACGTCCTGGTTGTCGACCTGCGTCTCGAGGTTGGCGTACAGACCCGAGTAGCGGACCCGGATGATCGTGTGGGTCTCCACCACGCCTTCGTGCAGGGCGAGGAGCACCGAGTCGAAGTCGACGAACGACTTGCCCTCGCCCTTGGCGCCCTTCTTGGACATCGTGAGGTAGTAACCGCCCAGCACGAGGTCCTGCGACGGCACGGCGAGCGGACGGCCGTGCGCCGGCGACAGAATGTTGTTCGCCGCCAGCATCAGGACGTGACACTCGATCTGCGCCTTGGGCGAGAGCGGGACGTGCACGGCCATCTGGTCGCCGTCGAAGTCGGCGTTGAAGGCCGCGCAGACGAGCGGATGGATCTGGATCGCCTTGCCCTCGATCAGCTTCGGCTGGAACGCCTGGATGCCGAGACGGTGGAGAGTGGGCGCCCGGTTCAGCATCACGGGGTGGTCACGAATGACCTCCTCGAGAGCGTCCCAGACTTCGTCCTCCTCGCGCTCGACCATCTCCTTCGCCGCCTTGATCGTGCCGACGAAGCCCTTGAGCTCGAGCTTGTTGTAGATGAACGGCTTGAAGAGCTCGAGCGCCATCTTCTTCGGCAAGCCGCATTCGCGCAGCGAGAGCTCGGGGCCCACGACGATGACCGAACGGCCCGAGTAGTCCACGCGCTTGCCCAGGAGGTTCTGGCGGAAGCGGCCCTGCTTGCCCTTCAGGGTGTCGGAGAGCGACTTCAGCGGGCGGTTGTTCGAGCCCTTGAGGACCCGGCCGCGACGGCCGTTGTCGAACAAGGCATCGACCGCCTCCTGGAGCATCCGCTTCTCGTTGCGGACGATGACTTCCGGCGCCCGCAGTTCGAGCAGCTTCTTCAACCGGTTGTTGCGGTTGATGACGCGGCGATAGAGATCGTTCAGGTCGCTGGTGGCGAATCGTCCGCCGTCGAGCGGCACGAGCGGCCGCAGCTCCGGAGGGATCACCGGCAGCACGTCGAGGATCATCCACGACGGCTTGTGGCCCGAGCGCCGGAATGCGTCGACGACCTTCAGGCGCTTCGCCGCCTTCAGCCGGCGGATCTGACTGGTCTCCGTACGCATGACGACGCGCAACTCTTCGGAGAGGTCGTCCACTTCGATCCGGCGCAGCAGCTCCTTGATCGCCTCGGCGCCCATCTTGGCGACGAAACCGCCGTCGCCGTACTGGTCACGGAGCTCGCGGAAGCGCTCTTCGGACAGGAGCTCCTTCTCCTTGAGCTCGGTGTCGATCGGATCGATCACCACGTAGCTCTCGAAGTAGAGGATGCGCTCCAGGTCGCGCAGCGAGATGTCGAGCAGGTGGCCGATGCGGGAAGGCAGCCCCTTGAAGAACCAGACGTGCGACACCGGGCTCGCGAGCTCGATGTGGCCCATGCGCTCGCGGCGCACGCGGGACCGCGTGACCTCGACGCCACACTTGTCGCAGACCACGCCGCGGTGCTTCATGCGCTTGTACTTGCCGCACAGGCACTCCCAGTCGGTGATCGGACCGAAGATCTTGGCGCAGAAGAGCCCGTCACGCTCCGGCTTGAAGGTCCGGTAGTTGATGGTCTCGGCCTTGGTGACCTCACCACGGCTCCAGGCACGGATCTTCTCCGGCGACGCGATCGAGATCTTGATCGCGTTGAAATCCTTCAACGTTCTCGGCTTGTCAAAACTGCGAAGGGGTTGCAATATCGTTCCTCCTCAAACTCTCGCGAGTGGAACCAAATCAGATTTTCAGAAGCTCGACGTCGAGACAGAGACTCTGGAGCTCACGGACCAGCACATTGAACGACTCGGGCAGACCCGGCTCCTCCGGAACTTCTCCCTTGACGATCGCTTCGTAGACCCGGCTGCGGCCTTCGACGTCGTCCGACTTCACGGTCAGCAGTTCCTGCAGCGTGTAAGCGGCGCCGTAGGCCTCGAGGGCCCAGACTTCCATCTCTCCGAAACGCTGGCCGCCGAACTGCGCCTTGCCGCCGAGCGGCTGCTGCGTGATCAGCGAGTACGGTCCGATCGAGCGCGCGTGAATCTTGTCGTCGACGAGATGGGAGAGCTTCAGCATGTAGATGTAGCCCACCGTCACGTGCTGCTCGAAAGGCTCGCCGGTCATGCCGTCGAAGAGCAGCGTCTTGCCCGAGTGCGGCAGGCCCGCCTCGTCGAACAGCGCCCGCATGTCCTCTTCGGTGCAACCGTCGAACACCGGCGTCGCGAACTCGAGGCCCAGGACCTTGCCCACCCAACCGAGGTGGGTTTCGAGGATCTGACCCACGTTCATTCGGCTGGGTACGCCGAGCGGGTTGAGGACGATCTCGACCGGAGTGCCATCGGGAAGGTACGGCAGGTCCTCCTCCGGCAGAATCCGCGAGATCACGCCCTTGTTGCCGTGGCGGCCGGCCATCTTGTCTCCGACCTGAAGCTTGCGCTTCATGGCGACGTAGACCTTGACCAGCTTGATGACGCCGGGCGGCAGCTCGTCGCCCTTCTGCAGCAGCTCGATGCGCTGCTTGTTGACGCGGTGCAGGATCTCGATGTGCGAGTCCGTCTTGCGGTAGACCAGCTCCACGCGGTCGGAGAGCTTCTTCTCGGCGAGCGGCAGCCGGATGACTTCCTGGCGGGAGAGCGACAGCAGGGCTTCCCGCGTGATGCGGTCGCCCTTGTCCAATACCTTCTCGCCGGTGCGCGACTTGACGGCCGCCGTCACCACCTGCCCGAGCAGGATGTCGTTGATCTTCTTGTTGCGCTCCTCCGAGAAGATGCGGACCTCGTCGCGGGCGTTCTTCTCGAGCCGGTCGATCTCCTGGTTCTCGATCTCCTGAGCGCGAATGTCCTTCTCCACTCCCTTGCGGGAGAAGATCTTGACGTCGACGATCGTGCCCTCGATGCCGGGCGGAACCTTGAGCGAGGCGTCGCGAACGTCGCCGGCCTTCTCGCCGAAGATCGCCCGCAGGAGCTTCTCTTCCGGGGTCAGCTGGGTCTCGCCCTTGGGCGTCACCTTGCCGACCAGGATGTCACCGGCCTTGACCGTGGCGCCGATGCGGATGATCCCCGCCTCGTCGAGATCCTTGAGCGCGGCCTCCGAGACGTTCGGGATGTCGCGCGTGATCTCTTCCGGTCCGAGCTTGGTGTCCCGAGACTCGATCTCGAACTCCTCGATGTGGATGGAGGTGAAGTAGTCCTCTTTCACCATCTTCTCGGAGATCAGAATCGCGTCTTCGAAGTTGTATCCCCGCCATGGCGTGAACGCCACGAGGACGTTCCTGCCGAGCGCCAGCTCGCCCATGTCCGTGGACGGACCGTCGGCCAGAACGTCGCCCTTGCGGACGCGGGTTCCCTGCTTCACGACCGGACGCTGGTTGATGCAGGTGTTCTGGTTCGAGCGCCGGAACTTGGTCAACTGGTAGATGTCGGCGCCGAATTCCTTCTGCTCGCCGGTCTCGATGTCCTCACCCTCGACGCGGACGATGATGCGCTCGCCGTCCACCAGGTCGACGATTCCGCCGCGCTGGCAGAGAACCACGGCGCCAGAGTCTCTGGCGACGGTGCCTTCGAGGCCGGTGCCCACGATCGGCGCATCGGCTACGAGCAGCGGAACGGCCTGGCGCTGCATGTTGGAACCCATCAGTGCGCGGTTGGCGTCGTCGTGCTCGAGGAAGGGGATGAGCGCCGCCGCCACCGACACCAGCTGCTTCGGGCTGATGTCCATGTAGTCGACGCGATCGCGCTCGACGGTGACGAAGTCGCCGCCGGCCCGGGCGATCACCCGGTCGTCCCGGAAGATTCCCTTGTCGTCGGTGCGCTGGTTCGCCTGCGCGATGATGTACTTCTCCTCTTCCCAGGCGGTGAGATAGAAGGCCTGAGGTTCGGGCTCGATCAGACGCTTGCCGGCCTTCGCCAGGCGCGCGTTCTCACCGAGGAGGTCGTCCTCGGTGATCAGCTGGCCGAGCTTGAACTTGCCGTCGCCGACCTTGACGACCTTGTAGTGGTTGAGCACGCGCCCGTTCTCGACCTTCTTGTAGGGGCTCTCGATGAACCCGTACTCGTTGATCCGGGCGTATGTCGCGAGCGACGAGATCAGACCGATGTTCGGGCCTTCCGGCGTCTCGATCGGGCAGATGCGGCCGTAGTGGGAGGCGTGGACGTCGCGAACCTCGAAGCCAGCGCGCTCCCGTGAGAGGCCGCCCGGTCCGAGGGCCGAGAGACGGCGCTTGTGGGTGACTTCGGAAAGCGGATTCGTCTGGTCCATGAACTGCGACAGCTGGGACGAGCCGAAGAACTCCTTGATCGCCGCAATGACAGGCTTGGAGTTGATCAGGTCGTGCGGCATCGCCGAATCGATGTCCTGATGGACGGACATCTTCTCCTTGATCGCGCGCTCCATGCGCACGAGGCCGATGCGGAACTGGTTCTCGAGCAGCTCGCCCACCGCGCGCACCCGGCGGTTGCCGAGGTTGTCGATGTCGTCCACCCGTCCGATGTCCTTGTGCAGCCGCAGCAGATACTCGATGACGCGGATGAAGTCCGACTCCGACAGGGTCTTCTGATCGACCGGAACCTCGGAATCGAGCTTGATGTTGAACTTGAAGCGCCCGACGCGCGAGAAGTCGTAGCGCTTGGCGTCGAAGAACATGCCGTAGAACAGCGACCGCGCCGAGTCGAGCGTCGGAGGATCGCCCGGGCGCATGCGGCGATAGATCTCGAGCAGGGCTTCCTTGGAGTTGCGCGTGTTGTCCTTGGCAAGCGTGTTCGACAGCACGGCGCCGCACAGATCCCACTCCGGGAAGATGACCTCGACGCCGGTGTGGTTCTTGCCCTTCAGGCGCTCCGAAATGTCCGCCGGTACGAGATCGTTGGCCTCGAAGAGGACTTCGCCGGTCTCGAGGTCGACGACGTCGGCGGCGAAGAGCGCGCTCTCGAGGTCTGAAGTCTTGACCTTCGTCTGGACGGGCTTGCCCTGCTCCAGTTCGGCGACCATGGCTTTCGAAAGGGTGACGCCGGCGAAGACCGGGTAGGTTTCCCGGCGGCCGCGCGTCTGCCGGTCACGATGCCGCTCCCGCTCCAGCACCGTCGGCGGGATCGTCAGCGTGAACTCCGAGGGGTTCGAGACGTCGACGCCCACCGCCGCGTAGAACTGGCGCAGGATCGACTCGTCGGTCTCGAGGCCCAGGGCGCGCAGGAACACGGTGCCGTGGAACTTGCGCTTGCGGTCGATACGGACCGAGAGCACTTCCTTCTGGTCGTACTCGAACTCCACCCACGATCCACGATAGGGGATGATCTTCGAGAGATACGTGCGCGGGCCTTCCTTGGTGAAGAACACTCCGGGGGAGCGGTGCAGCTGGCTCACGATCACGCGCTCGGTGCCGTTCACGATGAAGGTACCGTGATCGCTCATCAGCGGGATCTCGCCGAAGTAGACCTCTTCCTCCTTGGCGTCACGCATCATTCGCGCGCCCGTCTCGGGGTCCTTGTCGTAGACGAACAGCCGGAACGTCACTTTGAGAGGCACGGCGAAGGTCATGCCGCGTTCCTGGCAGTCGGCGATCGAATAGTCGAGATGCAGATCGACCGGGTTGCCGCAAGTGTCGCACTTGGTGACCCGGTTCTTGTTCACGAAGCCGCACTGGGTGCAGGTGACCGTCTCTTCGTGGGGATGGTCGGTCATGACCCTGGAACCGCAGTTGGTGCAGGTGGTGCGAAGGAACTCCAGACCCTTCATCTCACCGCACTTGCACTGCCATTCTCCGATGGTGTACTTCACGAAATCGAGCGAACAGGTTTCGCGGAAGTCGGAGAACGGGAAGATGCTGGTGAACACCGACTGCAAGCCCTGATTCGCCCGCTCCTCGGGGAGCAGGTTCATCTGCAGGAATCGGTCATAGGACCGCTTCTGGACGTCGATCAGGTTCGGGATCGCGAGCGTGCTCTGAATCCGCGAGAAGTTTTTGCGGGTGCGGCCTACGGTCTTGGCTAGATTTTCCATGGGTTCGATCTTGTCCACCCCGTGATCCAAAGAGCTACATGCGGCAATTTAGGGCCAAAAAGAGTCGACACCCCGCCCCAGCCGCGAAATCGCGGCTTTGGCGGGGGTGCGCTCTACGGCCGGCAGGAACGCTGCTGGCGTCCGCGACGGCCTTGCGAAGAAGGGTGCGTGTCCAGCCACCCCCTTACTTGATCTGGACCTGAGCCCCCTGCTCTTCGAACTTCTTCTTGATCGATTCGGCTTCGGTCTTCGAGACGCCTTCCTTGATCTTCTGGGGGGCGCCCTCGACGAGGTCCTTCGCCTCCTTCAGGCCGAGGCTGGTGACTTCGCGAACCACCTTGATGACGTTGATCTTCTTGTCACCCGCGCTGGTCAGAACGACCTCGAACTCGGTCTGCTCTTCGGCCGGAGCCGCCGCAGCCGCGCCGCCGCCCGCCGCCGCCGCCGGAGCCGCAGCCGCGGCCGCCGACACGCCGTAGTGCTCTTCGAGCGCCTTGACGAGGTTGTTCAACTCGAGCACAGACATGCCGTCGATCTTCTGGATGAACTCTTCGACCTGGATAGCCATCTCTTCCTCCGTCGTCTCGGGCCTTCGAGCCCGAAGTCCTGATTATTCTTGCGGCGCGGGGAGCACCCCCCGGCCCGGCTTACTCTTTTTTCTTCGCGACCTGGTCCAGCACGATGGCAAGGCGCTGTGGCCCGGACGCCGCGAGGACTCGAACGAAACGCTGAATCGGCGACTGCATGAGGAAGAGCAGCTTCCCCAGCAGCTCCTGACGGCTCGGCAGGGAAGCGATCTCCTTCACCTGCGAGGCATCGATCGGCCGCCCTTCGACCAGGCCGCCCTTGAACTCGAGGACCGCCGGGGCATCCTTGGCGAAATCGGTCAGGACCTTGGCGAGCGCGACCGGATCCGCCAGGCTGTAGGCCACCGCGGTCGGACCGTTGAAGTGCTCCTTGACCTGCTCGAGCGGCTTGCCGGCGACCGCGAGACGGGCGAGTGTGTTCTTGATGACCACGTACTGCCCGCCGGACTTGCGAACGCGGCTGCGCAGGTCGTTGACCTGGTTCACCGTGATGCCCTTGAATCCCACCACGAAGGCATGCTCCGCCGAGGCCATGGCCTCTTCGTAGCCTCCGAGGATCTCTTCCTTGGTATTTCGCGTCAGTGGCATGTCGAGCTCCCTTACTCCTCAGCGCCCGCGAGGGCGTTCTCGTCGACGCGGATCCCGGGACCCATCGTGGACGACACCGTCGCTGACTTCACGTACTTCCCCTTCGCGGCCGGGGGCTTGGCCTTGATCACGGCGGCGACGAGCGCGTTCGCGTTCTCCGAGAGCTTTTCCGGACCGAAGGAGCGCTTGCCGAAGGGCGCGTGGATGATGCCGGTCTTGTCGACGCGGAACTCGACCTTACCGGCCTTGATCTCCTCCACCGCCCGCTTCACGTCGGGGGTCACCGTGCCGGTCTTCGGATTGGGCATCAGGCCGCGCGGGCCGAGCACCTTGCCGAGCCGCCCGACGACGCGCATCATGTCGGGGGTCGCGACAACCGAATCGAAGTCCAGCCAGCCGCCTTCGATCTTCTTCGCCAGCTCTTCGCCACCGACGTAGTCGGCGCCGGCCTCCTCGGCCTCCTTGATCTTCTCGCCCTGCGCGAAGACCAGGACGCGCGCCGTCCGTCCGAGCCCGTGCGGCAGCAGGACGGTTCCCCGCACCATCTGGTCGGCATGTTTCGGGTCGACGCCGAGCCGCATCGCGATCTCGACCGTTTCGTCGAACTTGGCGTAGGCCGTCTCGGTCGCCAGTTTGATGGCGTCCGCCAGCAGATAGAGCTTGGGCTCCACCTTGGAGGCCGAGCTGCGGTACTTCTTTCCGTGCTTGCTCATTCCTGGTTCCCTCTGGTCCGAACGGCCGTTTTTGCGGCCTCCCAGATCCGTCTGGCCAAGCCCTCAGTTGGGCGAAGCCGGTTTCCCGAGAACTCGACGACTGTCGAGTTCGTTCCAGATCTCGAACTCGACGGCTGTCGAGCTCCTTCAACCAACTCGCAGCTCAGCCCTGGACTTCGATGCCCATGGAGCGGGCGGTGCCCTCGATGATGCGGACGGCGGCTTCGATGGTGCCGGCGTTGAGATCGGGCAGCTTCGACTTCGCGATCTCCTCGACCTGCTGTTTCGAGACCTTTCCGACCTTGTTGCGGTTCGGCACGCCGGATCCCTTCGGGATGCCCGCCGCCTTCATCAGGAGAATCGCCGCAGGCGGCGTCTTGGTGATGAAAGTGTAGCTGCGGTCGGAATAGACCGTGATCACCACCGGAATGATCAGACCTTCCTGGGCCTGGGTTCGGGCGTTGAACGTCTTGCAGAAGTCCATGATGTTCACGCCGGCCTGTCCGAGCGCCGGGCCCACAGGGGGAGCCGGCGTCGCCTTGCCCGCCGGAATCTGCAACTTGACGTACCCGGTAACTTTCTTCGCCATGATTCAACCTTTCCCGACTAGAGCTTCTGGACCTGCAGGAAATCGAGCTCGACCGGCGTGTGCCGCCCGAAAATCGTCACCATGACCTTGAGCGTGTTGCGGTCCAGGTTGACGTCGTCGACCACACCGGTGAAATTGTTGAAGGGACCATCCACGATCTTGACCGGCTCGCCCTTCTCGAAGACATGCTTGGGCTTCGGCTTCTCCTTCGCCGTCACCACCTGCTC
Source organism: Thermoanaerobaculia bacterium (assembly GCA_018057705.1). Lineage (NCBI taxonomy): Bacteria > Pseudomonadati > Acidobacteriota > Thermoanaerobaculia > Thermoanaerobaculia bacterium. The sequence continues at coordinate 36,817 of JAGPDF010000032.1, forward strand.
GAGGATCTGCGTCACTTCCTCGGCGGAGAGCGGCGTCGGCGTCTTGCCCATGCCGACGAAGCCGGTCACCTTCGGCGTGTTCTTGACCACGTGCCAGGTGTTCTCGTTCATCTCCATCTCGACGAGAATGTAGCCGGGAAAGAACTTGCGCTGCGTTTCGCGCTTCTTGCCGCCCTTGAGCTCGACGATGGTCTCCATCGGAATGCGGATCTCTCCGATCGACTCGCCATAGCCCAAGGCATCGGCACGCTGGCGCAGATGCTGCCGCACCCGCTCCTCGAACCCGGAGTAGGTGTGGACGATGTACCAATGGCGGCTCGCCGGCGGGGAATCCGCCTTGGCGCCGCCCACCTTCTCGGCATCGCCCAAACCCATGAACGAGAAGGTGGGGGCCGTCACGAGCCCACCATTTTGAAGAGCTGGACGATGATCATGTCCGCCAGCCAGAGGTAGATGGCGAAGACGACGCTCGTCACCAGTACCACGATCGTCGTTCCCACGACCTCGTCACGAGTGGGGAACGAGACCTTCTTCATCTCGGCCTTGACCTCGCCGATGAACCGAGGAATCGAAGCGAAGAAGTCCTTGACCTTTTCCAACCAGTTCATTTCGCTCCCACAATCCATGCTTGGCAGGCCAGGAGGGATTCGAACCCCCAACATCCGGTTTTGGAGACCGGCGCTCTACCAGTTCGAGCTACTGGCCTAGAAATCGTCCACATCAGTACGATGCTTACTTGACCACTTCGGTGACGGTGCCCGCGCCGATGGTGCGGCCGCCTTCGCGGATCGCGAAGCGCACGCCCTTCTCCATCGCGATCGGAGCAATGAGCTCGATCGAAAGGTTCACGTTGTCGCCGGGCATCACCATCTCCGTGCCGGCCGGCAGCGTCCCCACTCCCGTCACGTCCGTCGTACGGAAGTAGAACTGCGGACGGTAGCCGTTGAAGAACGGCGTGTGACGACCGCCCTCCTCCTTCGTCAGCACGTACACCTCGCCCTTGAACACCGTGTGCGGCGTGATCGAACCCGGCTTCGCCAGCACCTGCCCGCGCTCCACGTCGTCCTTCTTCGTGCCGCGCAGCAGCACTCCGACGTTGTCGCCCGCCTCGCCGCGATCCAGGAGCTTGCGGAACATCTCGACGCCCGTCACGATCGACTTCTGCGTCGGCCGGATGCCCACGATCTCGATCTCGTCCTGCACCTTCACGATGCCGCGCTCGATCCGGCCCGTCACCACCGTGCCGCGACCCGAAATCGAGAAGATGTCCTCGATCGGCATCAGGAACGCCTTGTCCACGTCGCGCTCCGGCATCGGAATGTAGGTGTCCAGAGCCTCGTACAGCTTGATGATCGACTCCGCGCCCAGAGGACCCGGATCGCCCGTCAGAGCCTTGATCGCCGCGCCGCGGATGATCGGAGTGTCGTCGCCCGGGAACTGGTACGACGACAGCAGGTCGCGAACCTCCATCTCCACCAGGTCCAGCAACTCCGGATCGTCCACCATGTCGCACTTGTTCAGGAACACCACGATGTAGGGCACGCCGACCTGACGCGCCAGCAGGATGTGCTCCCGCGTCTGCGGCATCGGGCCGTCCACCGCCGAAACCACCAGGATCGCGCCGTCCATCTGCGCCGCTCCCGTGATCATGTTCTTCACGTAGTCCGCGTGACCGGGGCAATCGACGTGCGCGTAGTGGCGGTTCGCCGTCGAGTACTCGACGTGCGACGTCGCGATCGTCAGAATCTTCGTGGGGTCACGACGGCCCTGCGACTCGGAAGCCTTCGCCACCTCGTCGTACGGCACATACTTGCCCCAGCCCTTGTCAGCGGCGACCTTCGTCAGCGCCGCAGTCAGCGTCGTCTTCCCATGGTCCACGTGACCGATCGTTCCAACGTTCACGTGCGGCTTGGTGCGGTCGAATTTTTCCTTGCCCATGGCGCCCCGATTGCCTCCTCAGACGGCCGTGCCCGCGGACGGGCGGTTCGTATACAGACTCAAGTACTGCTTGCAGCTCCATCCACCCGAGTGAATCCGGCAAAACCCCGGCGAATCAATGGAGCCCACGATCGGGCTTGAACCGATGACCTCTTCCTTACCAAGGAAGTGCTCTACCGCTGAGCTACGTGGGCGCAGACTCACGCCGGACCCGCGCCGCATCAGCCTGACGGCGGCAGCCGATCAGCGGCGCAACCTGAAGATCTCGCATCTCTCCTGTTGATTCGCTGCCTTTTGCACCCCAACTCCATGCCGCCGCGTAATTTGCGACGGAAGCTGGGTGGACCGCGAATTCTGGCATCTCGGGGATTTCTTGTCTAGCCCCCGTGTAAGCAATTTTTCGACCCGATCGGGCCCGGAGGGCGCTTTTCCTTCAAAATCGGCCCAGAATCTGTCCGTCCGGAGGCTGGCCCCCGCTGGGGATGGCCTCGAGAAGGATATCCCGTGCCGATCCTTCGGACCACCCCCCTGCCCGTCCGAAGTCACCCTGCCTGTGAACCAGCTCGCTGCGGATCTGCCCGACAGGGTGCAGCCTCACGCACCCACCGCCCCGGGGCGGGGCCGGAGGCCGGACGCGCGCCCGGAGGGGGGACCCCTTGGACGGTCAGCCGAGCGCAAACGTACTGCTCGCGAGGAGGAGCTCTCACCTTGAAGAATCTTGAACAGCGCAGTTGGGTGGACGTCCGGCGGAGAGTCGTATGACGGGACGGCAGGCCTGGCTTCCGATCGCCGGCCTCTGGCTCGCTCTCGGGTTCGGCCCGTTCGGCCCGGTGGCGGCGCGCGCCGCCTGCCCGCAGGGGCATGGGCCCTTCGGTACCACGCTGCTGACGCCCGACAGGGCTTACCTCGTCTGTATCGTCGACGCGTCGACGCCCGGCAAGTACGAGCTCTACAGCGCGCCCACCGCCGGAGGCCCGGCCGTCCGCCTGTCGCCCGACCTCGGCGCCGACCGCGACGTGATTCTGGTGGCCATCTCGCCCGACAGCCGGAGGGTCGCCTTCTCAGCCGACCCGATCAGCTGGACCAAATACGAGCTCTACACCGTCGCCATCGGCGGCGGCCCGGCCACGAAGCTGAACGGCTGGCTGCCGCACGAGCATGACGTCGACGATTTCGCCTGGAGCTCGGACGGCCGCCGCGTCGTCTACCGCCAGGGACGAAACACGGTCGGCTCCTGGCACCTCTACTCCTCGCCTGCCACGGGAGGCTCGTCCGTGCGCCTCTCGCCCGAAATGCCGATCGGGGGCGCCGTGCAGCGGCCCTTCCAGATCCTCGGCGGCGGCCTGGTGCGCTACTCGGCCAACCTCGACGGCGGCGGCATCTTCGACTGGTACGTCGCCCCCGACTCGGGCGGCATGACTCTTCAGGAGGTCTTTCGCGAGGACTTCGAAACCGGCACCGCCGCATCCTGGCGCTGACGCCGGCAACGGCGACGGGCCGGGAAGCCGGTGGGTAATGGCCCCGCGACGCCTGGCGCCGCGACTAGGGACAGAAGTCGCCGCCCCCCACTGTCGTGCTCCAGGGGCAGGTATCGCCGGACTCGAAGCCGTCGCTGAAGGGCACCGGCGCGAGCCGCTGTGCGAAAACCCCGGCTTCGAGGCCGTCCTGCCCCGGGTCGCTGATCCAGACCGCGACGAATTTCTCGCCGGTCCCGGCCGCGATCACAGGCGCGAACTGGGCCGAGGAGGTGTAGGTGTTCACCTGGAACTCCCCGGCCACGGCACTGCCCGACGCGTCGAATCGCCGGGCGAAGACTCCATGGGAGGAACCGTCCTGGCCCGGGTCGCCCCAGGTCACGACGAAGCTTCCGGCGGCATCGACCGCGACCGCCGGATTCCACTTGTAGCCCGGGGCGGAAGTGCTGACCGAGAACTCGCTGCCCACGGGACTTCCCGTCGCGTCGAAGCGTTGGCCGACGATCTCACTGCCCTGGCCGCCCGTGCTGCGCGCCCGGTTCCAGACCACGACGAAGTCGCCCAAAGGACCCATCGCGGCCGCCGGCGCGACCTGCCAGTTCGACGTGTAGGTGTTGACCTGGAATTCGCCGCCCACCGGGGTGCCGGCGGAGTCGAAGCGCTGACCGAAGATGCCGTAGTTCGAACCGTCCTGGCCATAGCTGTCCCAGACCACGACGAAACTTCCGGGCGTTCCCGCAGTGCTCGCAGAGCTTGCGGCGCTCGCAGCACTCGAAGCCACGGCCGGCCGGCCCTGGGCATCGAAGGTCGCGGAGTTCACCTGGAACTCGCCGCCCAGCGGAGCGCCGTCGGCGTCGAAACGCCGCGCAATCACCTCATCGTCCTGCCAGACCACGACGAAGTTGCCCAGACCGTCCGCTGCGACTGCAGGGAGCACGGCCGCTTCTCCCGTCGTCGAACTGTTGACCTGAAACTCGCCGCCGGCAGGTTGGCCCGCCGCATCGAATCGCTGAGCGAACAGGTTGGAGTCGGCGCTCTCAGGGGCGACGCGCTTCCAGACCACCAGGAAGTTCCCCGCCTCATCGGCGGCAACATCGGGCGAGTCCTGGTCGAGCGAGGTAAAGGTGTTGACCTGGAACTCGCTCCCCGACCGCGCCCCGACGGAATCGAAGCGCTGGCCGAAGATGCCGAATCCGGAGCCATCCTGGGAGTCCCCTTTCCACACCACGACGAAGTTTCCCGCCGCGTCGGAGGCGACCGCCGGATAGTCCTGGTCGCCGGTCGTGAAACTGTTGACCTGGAACTCGGGGCCGACGAGCTGGGCGACTGCGGGTTGCGCGACCCCGACGGCGAGGAGCACGAGCATCGCCCGGAGGAGTGGGCGTCTGCGGAGGGAGAACTTCATCGCAATCGCCAAGGTAGCACGCCGCGAAACGACCGGCTGCGCAGTTTCCGACAGCAACCTCGCGAGCGTACACTAAGCTCCGTCCGCATCTGGAGAAGCGCCCTTGTCGACCCCGAAGGATCGAGCGGCCCCTGGCCCCTCCGCCGCCGCCCCCGAGCGCCCCTGGGAGCTCGAAACCCTCGACCCGGCGCCGCTCGCGCAGGCGCCCACTCTCGCTGGCGGCTCGCCAGCCCCGGTCCGGCCAGCCGGCGCACCCGGCGACGGACCCTGGATGCTCGGCGCCTACCGCATTCTCGGCAAGCTCGGCGAAGGGGGGATGGGGATCGTCTACGAGGCGGAGCAGCAGCACCCGCGGCGGCGGGTGGCGCTCAAGGTCATCCGCGGTGGCCGCTTCGTGGACGAGCCGCACATCCGGATGTTCCAGCGCGAGATCGACACCCTGGCGCGCCTCAAGCACCCGCACATCGGCGCCATCTACGATGCCGGGCGGACCGAGCAGGGGGA
>JAGPDF010000032.1:42238-48352 GCA_018057705.1 Thermoanaerobaculia bacterium
TTCGGCCTGGCGCGGATCACCGAGGGGGATGTCGACCAGGCAACCGCGATGACCGAGGTCGGCATCATCAAGGGCACCCTCCCCTACATGAGCCCGGAGCAGGCGCGCGGCGACTCCGACGCGATCGACGTGCGCTCGGACGTCTATTCGCTCGGCGTGATCCTCTACGAGATGCTCACCGGCGCCCGCCCCTACGACACGGCGAAGGGCTCGCTCCTCGAGTCGGTGCGGATCATCTGCGAGCAGCCGCCCAGGCCGCTCGCCCGATCCTGGCGCGACAGCCGCGGCCCCGATCCCGACCTCGAGACGATCACGGGCAAGGCGCTCGAGAAGGAGGCCGACCGCCGCTACGCGAGCGCCGCGGCGCTCGCCGAGGACATCGGACTGCACCTCGATTCGCGGCCGATCCTTGCGCGCGCGCCGAGCACGATCTATCAGCTGCGCAAGTTCACCCGCCGCAATCGCACCCTGGTCGCAGGCATCGTCGCGACAGTCGTCGCGCTGGTCGCCGGCATCGCGGTCGCGACGACTTTCGGCCTGCGCGAGGCCGCCGAGCGGCGCAACGCCGAGCAGGCGCGCAAGGACCTCGAGACCGTGGTCGACTTCCAGCGCGACATGCTCGACGGCATCGACGCGCAGAAGATGGGCAGCCGTCTCGCCGACGACCTGCGCGCGCGCCTCTCCAGGGCGCTCGTCGATCGCAAGGCCTCGGAGCGCGATATGGCGGCCTACTCGGCAGGGCTCGACACCGCCCTGCGCGAGATCAACCCGACCGACGCCGCGTTGCAGATCATCGACGAGAACATTCTCCGTCGCGCCATCGCCACCGCGAAGAGCCGCTTCTCCACCCAGCCCCTGGTGCAGGCAGAGGTTCTGCACTCGATCGGCGCGACGTACGTGAAGCTGGGCCTGTTCGAGAGCGCCGGAGACCCGCTCGAGGAGGCGCGCGCGCTATCGGAGCGCGAGCTGGGCGCAACCGCACTTGCCACCCTCGATGTCGTCCATGACCTCGGCAGTGTCTATCTCAAGCAGGGCCGGATCGCCGAGGCCGAGCCGCTGCTCCTTGCGGCGCTCGCGGGGCGCCGCCGGGCGCTGGCCGCAGATTCCGCTCCGGTCCTTCAGACGATGGATCAGGTCGCCATGCTCTACGGTGACAGCGACCGGCTCGCGGAGGCCGAGGAGCTCTACCGCCAGACGCTCGCTCTGCAACGCGACCGGCACGGCGACGAGGACCCGTTCACGCTGGCCCTGATGAACAACCTCGGGCAGGTGCTGAAGAACGCGGGCAAGCTCCCCGAGGCCGAGCAGCTGGCGGTAGCGACGCTCGCCGGTCGCCGCCGGGTGCACGGCAACGAAGACCCTGAGACGATGATCGCGGTCAACAATCTGGCGATCCTCTACCGCCGGACGGGCAAGCTGGACAAAGCCGAAGCGCTCTATCTCGAAGACTACGAAACCAGCCGCCGCCTGCTCGGCGCCGAGCATCCCGATATAGCCGTCACGATGACCAACCTCGGCCGCCTCTACATCGCGCAGGAGAGGTTCGCCCCCGCCGAAGCGATCCTCGAACGCGCCCTCGCCCTGTCGCGCAAAGTCCAGCCTCCGGGCTATTTCGGAACCGGCTTCACACAGGCTGCTCATGGGGATGCGCTGGTCGGCCTCAGCCGCTTCGCCGAGGCCGAAAAGGACCTCCTCGAATCCCGCAAGCTCCTCGCGCAGGTGCTCGGCGCCGACTCTCCCAGCCTCACCCGCGTGACGGAGTCTCTGGTGAAGCTCTACGAGCGGACCGGCGACGAGGTCAAGGCCGCCGAGTGGCGGCAGAGGCTGCCCGCCGCGAACTGATCGAACGCCGTCGCCGGAAGGGCCGGCCTACGGGCAGATGTCGCCGCTGCCGGCCGCTTCGCTCCAGCCGCAGACCGACTCGCCCTCGAACCCATCGGCGAAGAGAAGCGGATGCAGGCGCTGGCCGAAGATTCCGTGCGAAGAGCCGTCCTGTCCGTCGCTGATCCAGGTCACGACGAACGCCCCCGAGCCATCGCCGGCGATCGCCGGCTTGGCCTGGTTGCCGGTCGAATAGCTGTTCACCCGAAATTCGCTCGTGATGGGGGTCCCCGTGCTGTCGAACCGTCGCGCAAAGACGCCGGAATACGACCCGTCCTGGCCCGAGAGGCTCTCCCAGACGACGACGAAGCTCCCCGCCGCGCCGGTCGCGACCCGCGCTCCCCGCTGCCTCTGGGGGGTGTGAGTATTGACCTGCACCTCGTCCCCGACGGGAACCCCGGAGGCATCGACGCGCCGCGCGACAACGTCGTCGAGGGAGAGCGCGTCCCCAGGCCGGTTCCAGGTGACGACGAAGTTCCCGGCACCGTCCGCGGCGACCGCGGGATCGGAGAGGCGCTCGGTCGAGTTCGCGTTGATCTGAAACTCGTCGCCTTGAGCGACTGCGGCGGCATTGAAACGGCGCCCCATGATGGGCGACTGCAGGTTGTCCAGGCTCACGCTGGCCCAGACGACGAGGAAGTTGCCCGCGCTGTCGGCCGCGACGGCCGGTGTGACCTGAAAGCCGGTGGTGTAGGTAGGAACCTCGAACTCGCCGCCCAGGAGCGTCCCGGTCGGACCGACCCGCCGACCAAAGATGCCGGTGTCGGACCCATCCTGGTCCGCGCTGGTCCACACGACGACGAAATTGCCCTGACCGTCCGCAGCCACCGCACTGTCTCCCTGCTCCCCGGTGGTGTAGCTGTTGAAAAGCAAGGCACCGCCCAAGGCATCGCCGGCCGCGTCGAACGGCTGGCCGAAGACACCCGAGTCCGGATCGCCCGCGCCTGCGCCCTCCCAGATCGCCAGGAACCCTCCCGCCGGCGCGGTGGCGAGGGCAGGAAACCACTGATTGCCCGTCGTGAACGAGTTCGCCTGAGACTCCCCTCCCTCGGGCACGCCCCCGGCATCGAATCTCTGAACGGCGATTTCGCGGTCGGTGAGATCTGGATCGACACGCGTCCAGACGACGACGAATTTCCCCGCACCGTCCATGCCGACGGCGGGCGTCGTCTGGTAGCCCGTCGTGTAGGAATTGACCTGGAACTCCGGGCCCAGCAGCTGGCCGGAGAGGGGGACAGCGGGCGCGCCGACGAGCCACGCCAGAGCGCAAGCGGACAGGGACCAAACGCCGAGTTCTCGCATGGTGCATCTACCTTAGCACCCGCCCGGGGGCGGGCAGCCGCGGGTCTTTGAGGCCCCCGAATGGCGGCGAACTCCGGGAAACTGGCTGGCCCTGGTCCGGAGCCGGGTCTCCCGCAGCCCCGGACGATCCCTCATCGCCGGCTCTTGAACCGCTGCAGGTGAGCCGCGCGCCCTGCCCGGCTCACCTGCCGCCGAGCTTGCCGACCGTGGGCGGGGCTTTCGCCTGCGCCGCCTGGAGGTCCGACGCCGGCAACTTCCCCGCCAGGCGGTCGCGCTGCTGCGCCGCGCCCTCAGCGCCCGCTGCGGCGGCCCTGGAGTATTCGATGTAGGACGCGAGGAGATCCTGGGGCACTCCGAGGCCCTTCTCGTAGATCTGCCCGAGCGTCATGTGCGCCTCGGGCAACCCCTGCTCGGCGGCGAGCCGGTACCACCGGGCGGCCTCCATGTCGTCCCTCGCCACGCTGAAGCCGGCAGAGTACATCTGCCCGACCGCGAGTTGCGCGGCGGCGAACCCCTGGTCGGCGGCGAGGCGATACCACCTGGCTGCCTCTACCGGGTCCTGCGCCGTGCCACGGCCGTTGGCGCACATCCACGCGAGGTTGTTCTGCGCCCCGGCGTCACCTTTCGCGGCAGCCCGGCGGAGCCATTTCACCGCCTCACGCTCGTCGAGGGCGGCGCCCTGCCCGGTGGCGTAGATCCCGGCCAGCATCACCTGCGCCTCGACCAACCCCTGTTCGCCGGCGCGGCGAAACCAGTTCAACGCCTCCGACTCGTCTTTCGGAACGCCCTGTCCGCCGAGATAGATCATCCCGAGGCTCATCTGCGCCTCGGCGCTCCCCTGCCCGGCCGCAGTCCGAAACCACTTCAGGGCTTCCGACTCGTCCCGCGCCGCACCGTCCCCGAACATGTAGGCACTGGCGAGCGCCAGCTCCGCCTCGACACTGCCCTGCGCCGCATCGGCACGCAACTTCTGCAGGTCGCGCCCGCCGCTCGCCAACGCGCCACTGGCCACCATCCCGGCCAGGAACACCACGCCAAACCCTCGCGAGAACCTCATCCGATCTCCTCCCCGAACCCCGCGCCCGCCGAGAGCGCGCCCTATCCGGGCCATGTCGTTCCCAGGAGCCGTCTCGGGTCACCGCGACCGGGCGACGCGCAGCCAGGACCACGCAGGGAATGAGCGCGAAGGATGACGGGCGAAAAGATCCGGCGCGATGGATTTTCGACAGTCGGACGGGTGCGGCGCCTGGAGGGGCGGAGGGGCAGAGGAAGGGGCGGGGCGAGCGTCGCAAGGGGCAGCGGTACAGATTCGTCCACTCCTGGGGCAGCGTCGCGCCGTTCTTCGATCACTGAGTGGGGAGATCTGGGCTGAGCGGCTCCGGCAACCTGGCCTTGCGCCGAGGCCAGACCTACCGAATTCCGGCCTTGCCTGACGGCCACTTGCGTCCACTTCGGGCTTTCAGCATGTGGAAAAGATGAAGGTGCTCGCGTCGAGGAGCCCCGCGCCCGACTCCGGGACGATCACAGTGCCGGATCGAGGCCCTTGTCGAGATCGCGCCTCAACTCGATGGGGTCGACCGCGGGCAGGCGGCTGAACCGTGCGAACAGCGTTTCGCGATCGAGCGCCGGCTTCGGAATCGGCTGCAGCACGGCCACGGCGACACCGCCCTTGGTGACGATGACCGAAGCGCCCCGGGCCACCCGCTCGACCACCTCGCCACCTCGGTTCCTGAGGTCACGAAGGTTCACGCTGGACATGGGGGAATGGTATCGCGGCGTGATACCGATGCCGGCAAAGTCTACCCAGAGGGTGCACGCGGGCCACGGATCGATAGGTAGCCGATCCCGGGTCGGGGGGAAACCTCTCGGAATTCGGGAGGTGGAAGCCGGGAGGGGGCTGCGCTCAGCGCGAGACGGTCGTACCGTTTTTGATCTCGTCGTACATCGCGTCAGGAGCGAGATCGGCACCGTTCGGCCAGCAGACGACGCCGAACTCGTCGAGACCGACCTCGGCAAACCGCTCTGGGTCCTTCAGCGGCTCGAACACCGGTCCCCAGAGCTCCTGGCTGTAGTCCAGAACCCCCCGCGTGCCATCGGCGAACTCAACCTCGAGCCGGTAGCCCGGCAAGGCCTTTACCGAGACGACTCGCCACATCTCAGTCCTCCTCGTCACCCAGAGGGGAGGCGCAATCGGCAGCGCCGGCTCGTGCCACTCAGCCCGGAGCCAGTTTTCCCGCAGCTCCAGCCGATGCATCATCGCCCACTCCAGAACCATTGTGAAGACTCGGCGCGGAAGGCTCCCAGCAAGCAGATCCAGCGTCTCGATCGATATCGTCGCCGCGTGTCCGCCGTAGTAGGCGTGGAAGTGCGCCGGCGGGTGGTCATTGCGATAGATCCGGATCGAGATTCCGAAGAACTGACTGATGGTGGGCATCGCTCCCCTCGCAAGACCCGGCGGCTTCGAGTGAAGCCACCCTTACGAAGGAAGGACGTAATTTCTGCGCCAGAACTGGCGAAATGGATTGAAACCGATCGAGGATGGAATGAATGGAGCGGGAGACGGGATTCGAACCCGCGACCAACAGCTTGGAAGGCTGCCGCGCCACATTCCCAACTAATTGATTCCATTTGTCTTATGCCGTCATCAAGTAGAACCGCAACCATCCCGCACTCCATCCCAGGAGTTGCTTGCCCCATCTTGTCGAACTTGCCAGCCTTCGACTGCAAGACTTCCAGGTGGCATTTCTTCCAGCGATAGGTCCTAAAAGGGGGGCTCCCACTTCCGGGCCAGACCCTGCCAGATCCCTTCGGTCGGAGGTAGAGAAAAGACTGTTCGCTTTCCTTCAGCCGATCGTTCTAGATAGATAAGGGAAACTGTCGGTCCAGCCACAGGTACCCGGGTTGGGCGGGCTAAGTCCCGTCTGTCCTCTT
>JAGPDF010000033.1 GCA_018057705.1 Thermoanaerobaculia bacterium
CGACCGTGACGATCGCCGACGTCAACCAGTCGAACGGCGTCATCCACGTCGTCGACAGCGTCCTGCTGCCGAACTGAGACGCTGGCGCAGGGAACCCGTCGCACGCTGCCGGCAATCGCCGGACGATGGCGGAAGAGCAGGCAAGTCGAGGGCGCCCGCAGGGGCGCCCTTTTTCGTCGCATCGCGACCGTGCTGCGCCTGGCGCGGTGTTGATATAGAACTGTGCGTATGAAACGAACAGCGCACCGGGTTCCTGCATTGCTTGCCCTGGCCTCGAGCGTCCTCGCGATCCCGGCTACCGCCCCGGCGCAAGAGGAGCGGAGCTTCCAGCAACTGGTCCAGGAGGCCGGCGCGCTCTTCCAGGCGATGCAACGGCAGCTCGATCTGCGGCAGAAGGAGCTGGAGCGGTTGGCGGAGGTTCTCGAGAGACTGGGCGAAGCCTCGACTTCGCTCTACCGGGACCCACCGAGGACACGCCGCGACACGGCGCTGGCTGCCGTCGAGGAGGCGCGGGCGCTCGCGGCCCAGGAGCCGGCTCTGGACGAGAACGTGCTCGCGATCCTCGACCGTTGTGAGGCGGAGGCCGGGCGCGATGTCACGGGGGAGCGAGGTCCTGAGGCGGCGGCTCGGTTGCTCGCGGATTCGATCCTGCTCGAAGCGGAGACGAACGACAGGGTCCGAAGATTCCTCGCGGATGCCGACGCGCTCGGGCGCGCGAGCGACGGAATCGCCATGCGAGCGCGCTTCCTCTCCTCCCAGGCGACGCGGGCGCTGGATCGCCTCCTAGCGCTGCGCGCCGTCGCGCTCAGTGAGCGGGATCGGCGCCAGTAGCGGGATCGAGGAGAGATCGAGAGTGCCGGGTGGTGACACCCGGCCGTTCCTGGTGAGTTCGCTGTTTGCGCTGCTCGCCTGACGCCTGCCGAGGCGCGCGCCCCACCTTCCTCGAACCGGTGCGTGAGGGCGGGTACCCGTGGGGACCGAACTGCAGCTGAATGCCGGTTGCAGGCGGAGCGATAGGCCCGGCGGGGAGCCTGGTCCTAGAATCCTCGCCATGGGACTCCTGACCTTCGCCACCAACGTCACGCTGGACGGATGTGTCGACCACCGCGAGGGGATCGCCGACGACCAGACACACGCCTTCTTCGCTCGCCTCATGGACGAGAGCGGGGCGATGCTGTGGGGCCGCGTCACCTACGAGATGATGGAGAGCTACTGGCCGGCCGTCGCTCGCGGGGCAGAGGAGGCGCCGCCCGCCTTGCGCGAGTGGGCGGTGAAGCTCGAGGCCAAGCCGAAGTACGTGGTGTCGTCGACGCGCAGGGACTTCCCGTGGACCAACAGCCACTCCATCGGCGGCGATCTGCGCGCGGGCGTGGAGAAGCTCAAGGACGCGACCCCGGCCGGCGTGCTCCTCGGCAGCGGCAAGCTCGCGACCGCGCTGGACCGGCTGGATCTGATCGACGAGTACAGGTTCCTCGTCCACCCCAGGATCGCCGGCCACGGCCCGACCCTGTACCAGAGCGGGCTGCCGGCGACGCGTCAGCTCGAGTTGGTCTCGGCGAGGCCGCTCCGCAACGGCGTGGTGGCGATGCACTACCGCCGCGCCCGCTGATTCGCAGGAGTCGCACGGCGGTGATCCTCGAGGCGCGCGCGGGGAGCCGGGGGGCCGAGTGCGGCCCGAGCGACCTCGACGAGGCCGCGGAAGAACAAAAGGCCGGGTGGCGACACCCGGCCTTTCGTGGAAAATTCGATGGTTGCGGGGGCAGGATTTGAACCTGCGACCTTTGGGTTATGAGCCCAACGAGCTACCTGGCTGCTCCACCCCGCGTCAGTGCCCGGCAGCAAGCCACCGGGGTCAACGAGGATGACACATCGCCGGCCGCCAGGTCAATCGGGCGGGGCTCAAGTCGCCCGGGGGCTCCCGTGACGCTCGCAGCTCAACTGGCTCCGTCGCCCCGCCCGAGCGCCAGCCTCCCGCCGAGCCAGGCGCAGGGGAGGGAGCTCGCGGCGAGGAGGATCGGGTACCAGGCGGGGCCGACGTTCTTCGGGATCATCGTGATGGCGCCGATGGTGCCGAGGACGAGGCCGATCGCCCCGAAGACCCAGACGTGCCGCCAGTCGCTCGCGACGCTCCTGTGGGGTGCGAGCCGCGCGGTGAGCCAGGCGGCGCCGATCGTGATGAGGATGCGATAGGTCAGCGCGAGGAGATTGAGCTCCGGCTGCGGCATCGGCTCGCCCCACGGCGGGTAGACCTCGAGGACATGCAGGAGCTGGTCGACGGCCAGCGACAGAACGACGACCGTCAGGAAGCCGGTGAAGACGGCGAGGAAGCTCCTTCGCGGCGCTGCGATCATCTGTCGGTCCTCTTCGGAGTGGGTTTGCGAGCGGTCGGTTGGAGCTCGCGCAGGGCGTCCTTGCCCACCCAGCGCGGGCCGGGGTCAGTGGCCGCGGCGAGCCGGAGGGCGACCGCGACTGCCGCCCGCCGTAGCGCCGGATTGCGCTTGCCGGTGGCGCGGAGCGCCATGTTCACCGCCTTCTGGACGTAGGGACGCTCGTCCGTCGCAGCGGCCGCGATGAGCTCGAGGCCGTGCAGGAAGAGCTCGTCGGGGGCATCGCGGTCGTGGCGCGTGAGCCCCCAGAGGAGGGCGAAGGCAGCGCGGCGCACGTACTCCTCCTTGCGGCCGCTCCACGCTTCCACTCGCGCCCAGGCGTGCGGCGTGCGGTCGAAGAGCACGAAGCAGACCGTGTCGCAGATCCCCCAGTTGTCGAAGTCGCGCGCCCAGCGGTCCATCTGCGCGACGGTGACCTTCCCGGGTTCGTCCACGTAGGCCGCGAGCATCCGCGCCTCGAAGATGCCGCTCTGCCAGAGCTCGGCGGCGAGAGCGTGATGCTGCCCCAGGAGCTTCGCGACGCGCTGGATGTCGCCCACGGCGACGCCCAGTGCCCCGGTCGACGGCAGGGCGTAGCGCGCCATGCCGGCGAGCGTCGCGGGAGTGGCCCGGGCCTCGAGTGCGGCGAGCGCCGACGGCAGGTCGGGCGGGAGCGCGGCGGGCGCTGCGCGCTGTGGCTTGGCAGCCTCGCGGTGCGGCCGGCGGTCGGGGGACCTGCGGGGCGGCATCGCTCAGGCCGCCGCGATCGTCGGCAGAAGCGCCTCCAGGGTGTCGAAGCCCGCTGCCACGCCGTTCTCCATCGGACTCTTCAGTACAGCGTCGCGGATCTCCCGGGTGTCGTAGAGCACCGTCATCGTCAGCGTCGTCACTCCACCCTGTTCCCGGAACTCGACCGTATCGACAGCCTCACCCTCGTGCCAGGGGTTGTCGAACTTCTCGGTGGCGACGATGCGCAGCCCGGGGACGATCTCGCGGTAGACCCCGCCCATGCCCATCTCGTAACCGGTGGGCGACCGCCAGACCCAGCGATAGCTGCCGCCCACCGAGAGATCCATCTCGCAGACCGGAAAGGTCCAGCCGTTGTGCACTCCGAGCCAGCGCTGCAGGTGCTCGGGCCGTGTGTAGGCCTCCCAGACGAGGGAGCTCGGGGCCGCGAAGGTTCGGGCCATGACGATCTCGCGGTCGGAAGGCGTGGTGATCTCGAGTTTGCCGACTCTCTTCATCGCTTCTCTCCTTTGGCCTTCGTGCGTTTGCGCTTGCGGTCGCGGACCTTCAGCTCGTCGAGCAGGCTGTCCAGTTGCTGAAAAGAGGCCTCCCAGTACTCGCGGTAGCGCTCGAGCCACGCGTTCGCTTCGGCGAGGGGCTGCGCTTCGAGGCGCGAGGGGCGGCGCTGGGCGTCGATACCGCGCGACACCAGGCCGGCACGTTCGAGGACCTTGATGTGTTTCGAGATCGCCGGCTGACTCATGGCGAACGGCGCGGCGAGCTCGGCGACCGAGGCCTCGCCGCTGGCGAGGCGGGCGAGGATCGCGCGCCGCGTGGGATCGGCGAGCGCCGCGAAGGTCGCGTCGAGGCGGTCGGAGGTTGGGATCGCATAACCAGACAGTTGCATAACGCACAGGTTATATACATAGCGATCGACTGTCAAGCCGGCTGCCCGTTGCGCCGACCCTTCCGGTAACCCGGAAGGGTCGGCGCGCGTATCACCCAGGCATGGACCTCTTGCGCTTCGCGGCCACTGGGCGCCGGTCCGCATTCGCGCTTCTTTTCGTGCTCCTCCTGCAGCCCTGCCTCGGCGCCCATGCCGCGATGGGTCCGGAGATTCGCATCGCCCGCGTCGCGACCCCGATCGTCGTCGACGGCGACCTCGGGGACCTGGCCTGGCAGGGCGCCGAGCCGATCACGGACTGGCTCGAGACCAACCCGGGCGACAACATTCCGCCGAAAGTCCGGAGCGTCGCCTGGCTCGCCTACGACGACGACTTCCTCTACGCCGCGTTCGAGTTCGACGAGCCCGACCCGAAGACGATCCGGGCGCCGCTCGGCGATCGCGACGCCTTGCGCTCGTACACCGATTACGGCGGCGTGATCCTCGATTCGCAGAACGATGGCCACACGGCGCAGCTCTTCCTCGCCAACGCCCGCGGCATCCAGTACGACGCGCTCTCGAACGACGCCACCGGCGAAGACGACTCTCCCGACTACTTCTGGGACAGCGCCGCGAGGATCACCGCCAACGGCTGGGTGCTCGAGATCCGCATTCCCTTCTCCTCCCTGCGCTACACCGATCCGGACCCGGCGCAGTGGGGGATCCTGCTCTACCGCAACCGGCCGCGCGACTTCCGCTACCAGATGTTCACCTCACGCCTGCCGCGCGACTCGAGTTGCTTCATCTGCAACTCGCGGCCGCTCGTCGGCCTCGCCGGACTCTCGGTCGGCTCGCACTACGTCGTGGCCCCCTACGTCGCGGCGAATCAGGCGGCCGCGCCGCGCGACGGTCTCGGCAGCCCTCTCGCGACCGACGACGCGGAGTTCGACGGTGGCGTCGACGCCAAGTGGATTCCGAATCCCTCGACCGCGATCGACGCGACGGTGAACCCCGACTTCTCGCAGATCGAATCGGACGCCGGCCAGATCACGGCGAACGAGCGCTTCGCACTCTTCTTTCCCGAGAAGCGGCCGTTCTTTCTCGAGGGGGTGAATCTCCTCCAGACACCGATCCAGGCGGTCTACACCCGCACCTTCACCTCGCCACGCTTCGGACTGCGGGCGACCGGCGGCAGCGAGTCGACCAAGTACACGGCCCTCGTTGGCCAGGACCGCGGCGGCGGTTCGGTGATCCTCCCCGGCCCCGAAGGCTCGGGGTTCGCCGATCAGGACTTCGCCTCGTACGTCGCAGTGACCCGCGGGCGCCATGATTTCGCCAAAGCGTTCGTGAGCTTTCTCTACACCGGCCGCGAGAACGAGAGTGGCGACGGCGGTGGCTTCAATCATGTGGCGGGCCCGGACTTCGAATGGCGGCCGACGCCGCAGGACACCGTGACCGGGCAGCTCCTCTACTCCTGGACCCAGACGCCGAACCGGCCCGAGCTCGCGACCGAGTGGGACGGCCGCGAGCTCGAGGGCCACGGCGCCAAGCTCTGGGCGCAGCACGCCACCGAGACCTGGGACCTCTTCGGCCAGTACGAGGACTTCTCCGACGATTTCCGTGCCGACAACGGCTTCGTGCCGCAGGTGGGCTACCGGATGCTCTACGTCGAATCGGGGCGCACCTGGCGTCCGTTGGAGAAGAAGGTGTCGCGCGTCCGGCTCTTCGGCATCGCCAATCGCGCCGAGACCCAGGGGGGAGAGCTCCTGTCGCAGGAGTTCGTGCCCGGCGTCGGGATGGATGCGACGTGGAACTCCTTCGTCCGCATCGAGTTCGCCTTCGACGAGGTGGTGAACCAGGGGGTCGCCTTCGACCGCTTCCAGTTCCGTCCCCAGCTCGAGGTCCGCCCCGGCAAGGTCGTGCAGCAGGTGACGCTGCAGGCGGTCTACGGCGACGACGTCGACTTCGCCAACAATCGCCCGGGCGAGGGCTGGCGCGCCACCCTCAGCGCCAACCTGCAGCCGACCGACCACCTCGCTCTGGGCCTCTCGGCGGCCCGCCGCATCCTCGATGTCGACTCCGTCGAGCAGGGCAACGTGATCGCCGGGCGCCTCTTCACCGCCGACCTCGCGCGCCTGCGCGCGGTCTACACCTTCAACGCCAGGAGCTGGCTGCGGCTCATCGGCGAATGGGCGGAGACCGAGCGCAACCCGGCGCTCTACACCTTCGACGTCCGGCCGACGAGCGGCGATTTCTCGGGCTCGGCGGTCTTCGCCTACAAGCTCAACTGGCAGACCGTCTTCTTCCTCGGCGTCGGCGACGAGCGCACCCAGGACCCGAGCGGCGACCTCCAGCCCCTCGGCCGCCAGGCCTTCTTCAAGATCTCCTACGCCTTCCAGCACTGAAGCGGATCCGCCCCGGGCTGGGGCTGCGCCGACCCCTCGCCGGGGGAGGGCGGACCGGAGTCGGCCCCCCATTCGCTCTTCCGGATGTAACGGCGGCTCCTGGCCGGTGACAGAGATCTCCAGACGCCCGAATCCGTCCAGGAGAAAACGTCCATGCCGACCGCCCCTCGCCCGAGTCTCGTCCCCGCCGCTCTCGTCCTGCTCGTCTCGGGTGCGGCTGCCCTGCTGCCGGGGAGCGCCGGCGCGGCCATCTACTACGTCGGCACCGGGACCACATGCGATGGCGCCAACGATCGTCCGAGCCTCGGCGCCGCGCTCCTCTCGGCGGCGTTCACCACCGCCAACGACGAGATTCGCCTCACCCGGACGCTGACCTACACCAACGTCGCGCTCGATCTGGTCGACTGGCACGCCGGCGTGGCCGGAACGGTGACGATCGCCGGCGGCTATGACAACTGCGACGACACCGCCGCGAGCGGTCGCATCGCACTCAACGGGCAGAGCGGAAACTCGGTGGTGGTCGTCAGGACGTCTTCCCAGTCGTCCTCGGTCGTCACGCTGCGCGCACTCGAGCTGACCGACTCCGGCTTCCGGGGACTCGCCGTCGGCTCGGGTGCCGAGGTCAGCCTGCAGAACGTCTGGATCCACCACAACGGTGGTGGCGCCTTCGTGAGCACGGGCGGGTTCCTGACCACCGACGCCGCGACCGAGGTTACCGACCACGCCCCCTTCTACGACTACGGCGGTGGCATCTCGTGCTCGGGGGCGGGCGCCTACCTCGGCTTCCGCGGCAAGTTGCTCAGGAACCAGGTGCTCGAGGGGGGCGGCAATCTCCACGTCGGCCCGGGCTGTCTGGTCGAGCTCTACGGCGGCGTGCTCCTCGAGGGGAACGGCGCCTTTCCCTCTGTGGACTACAGCGCCTCTTTCGGTGGCGCGATCTACGTCGACAACGGCATCGTCGTCGCGCATGGCGGGGCGAACCAGGTCATGATCCGCCAGCACCAGGTCTATGCCGACGGCAGGGGCGGAGCGATCTTCGCCCGCGGCGCCGACGCCGTCGTGTCGTTGTTCAATACCGCCATCCAGAACAACACTGCGCGAATCTCCGGCGCGGCCCTCCATGCCGAGGACGGCGCCTCCGTCGCCATGGATCGGGTGGCTCCGTGTCCGTTCATCTTCAGCTGCAGCGACATCCGGAACAACCGGACCATAGGAAGCTGGGACGGGCATCTGGTGAGCATCGATGGCGCCCACGTCGAGCTGCGCCGCACCGTGGTCGTGGGGAACGGCTGGCAGTCGACATTCCTGGCAGCCCCCAGCAATCTCCTGCACGTCGAGAACGACGGCTATCTCGCGCTCGACGGCGTGCTGCTCTGGCGCAACTTCGCGGCCCACCTGCTGCACGCCATCAGCGGCGGGGAGATCACCGGCCAGTATCTGACCGTAGCGGAGAACACCTATTCGATCGACAGCGTGGTCTACGATTCCTGGGCGTCGATCGCCGACGGTGGGGACGTGGGTCTCTTCTCGTCGATCCTGCTCGACACCAAGGGCACGGACACTCTGGCCGGCGGAAGCACGACGTCGGACTGCCTGCTGGTCAACACGACCCAGAACTGGAATCCGGGGACCTTCTTCGTCGCGGCGCCGCTCTTCATCAGCCAGGGCACCGGCGACCTGCGCCAGGTCGCCGGCTCGCCGGGGGTCGACTTCTGCGACGAGCAGATGGTCCCCTGGCCGGGTCAGCTGGACGTCGAGCGGCGCCCGCGCGGCTACGACGAGGGCACCAACCCGAACGGCGTACCGGGTATCTCCGGCGGCAGGTTCGATGCGGGCTTTTCGGAGCACGTCCCGGCCGGCTATCTCTTCGCGGACGGCTTCGGGACCGGCGACACCACGGCCTGGTCGTCGACGGCGAACTGAGAAGCTGCACCGCAGCTGCCGAGCTCGCCTCCCGGCGATTCCGCGGGTCTGGGCTTCTCACCAGCGCTCGCCACGAGGCGCCGGCCGGCGCGAGTGCTCGAGCGCAGCCTGCGGGACGCGACGATCTGTAGCGCGTCGCCCTCATCGAGGCCGATGGCTCCCGAACCCGCTCCTCCCGGCGTGCGGGTCTGGAGATCCCCTTTCCCGCCGCCGGCAAGTCGATCGGTATACTGCCCGCTGAAGGGGTCCGGGGAGCCCGCTCTCCGGAGGACAGATAGATGGTCGGGCCGCCATCTGAGCGCATTGCTCGGTGCCGGTCCGCCTGGACTCGATGCGGCCCGCGAGGATGCGCTTCCCGATCCGGAACGCGGAGGTGTCATGGCGTCGATCGCAGGCCGGCAGCAGATTTTTCAGACTCGTCTCCGCGTTGCGCTCGCCCTGGTCGCGCTGCTGGGTTCGGGCGCCGCACAGTCGAACGCCGGCTCGCCGCCGGCGGCGCCGGTGCCCATCGTCGAGCCAGCCCCGGAACCGGTCGCCCCTGCGATCCCGGGAAACCTGGGGGGAGGCTTCGGCCTCGATCGGATCGAGAGCCTGCAAGTGCCCTTTCTGGGCAATCCCCTCTGGCAGTATCTCGCCGTCCTCGCCTGGGTCGCGCTGGCGTTTCTTCTCTCGAGACTCGTGGACCACCTCCTCCGCGGCCAGCTGCGTAGGCTCGCCCTGCAGAGCGCCACGCCGGTCGATGACATCGTCCTCGAGCTCTCACGCCGACCCTTGAGGATCGTGGTGTTCGTGTTGATCCTGCAGGTGGGCCTGAAGGTCTTCTCCTGGCCCGACTGGGCGGTCGCCTACGTCTCGATGGCGCTCAAAGGGGTTGTCGGGCTCTCCATTGCCTACCTGGCTCTCAAGCTCGTCGACGTTGCGCTCGAGATCTGGCAACTCCGCCTCCGGACCGCCGATGACGGTGAGGTCGGCATGCAGCTCCTGCCCGTCGTGCGCAAGAGCCTCAGGTTCTTCGTTGTCATCGTCGCTGCGCTCGTCACGATGCAGAACGTGGGGATGGACGTCACCGGCCTGCTCGCGTCGCTGTCCATCGGCGGACTTGCGCTCGGTCTGGCCGCGCAGGACACGCTCTCGAACCTCTTCGGCGCCGTAGCGCTCCACGCCGATCGGCCATTTCGGGTCGGCGACCGGGTCCAGCTCGATGCGATCGATGGAACGGTAGAGGCGATCGGCCTGCGCAGCACGCGTATCCGCAATCTCGACGGCTTCCTGGTGACCGTACCGAACCGGACGATGGCGAACGCCAGTCTCACGAACGTCAGCCACCGCCCGAGCATCAAGACCGAGATGAACATCGGCGTCACCTACGAGACATCGGCCGAGGAGGTCGAGCGCGCGATGCAGATCATCGAGGAGATCTACCGTCCGCATCCGAAGACCGCGGATCTCATCGTCAGCTTCAACAAGTTCGAGAGCTCTTCCCTGAACATCCTGGTGGTTCATTGGTGGGACTCGACGGATGTCCGGGAGTATCTCGCCCAGTTCCAGAAGCTCAATCTCGAGTTGAAGCGCGTCTTCGACCTCGAGGGCATACAGTTCGCCTTCCCGACGCAGACGGTGCACTTCAAGAGGGACCTGCGATGACGCAGATCCTGCTTTCACGGCCCTCGGGCAGGAGGTCGGACTCGAACGATGAATGAAGACCCGATGGACAGTCTCTCGACGTTGCCGCGAATCGCGATGGTCTCGACCCATGGCTATGTGGCGGCACACCCGCCGCTGGGGGCGGCGGACACGGGAGGCCAAGTGGTCTACGTGCTCGAGCTCTCGAAGAAGCTCGCGCAACTGGGATACGAGGTCGATATCTGGACGCGGCGATTCGAGGACCAACCCGAGATCGACCTCGTCACGGAGCGGGTACGGGTCGTCCGTGTGCCGTGCGGCGGACGGAGCTTCATTCCCAAGGAGTACCTGCACGAGAAGCTTCCGGAATGGGGCGAGAACGCCCTGCGCTTCATCCAGAGACACGGGCTCAAGTACGAGTTCATCGACAGCCACTACTGGGACGCCGGCCTTGCCGGGCAGCATCTGAGCGAGGTGCTCGGCACGCCGCACCTGCACACGCCGCACTCCTTGGGAATCTGGAAGCGCCGGCAAATGGAGAACGACTACCCCGGCGACATCGAGAGGTTCGAGCGCCAGTACAATTTTGCTCAGCGGATCCATTTCGAGCGCCTGCTCTACGGCTCGGCGAACATGGTGATCGCCACGACGCCGCCGCAGCTCGAGCTGCTCTCCAAGGACTATGACGTCCTGCCGGAGAAGTGCCGCATGATTCCTCCCGGCTACGACGACAACCGTTTCTTTCCGGTCGGCGAGTCCTCCGCCCGCGCGCTACGGCAAAAGCTCGGATTCGAGGGCCCGGTCGTGATGGCGATCGGGCGGCTGGCGCGCAACAAGGGCTACGACCTGCTCATCCGGGCTTTCCAATTGGTCGCGGAGCGCGATCCGGATGTCACCCTCTACCTCGCCGTGGGGGGAGAGCGATTGTCTTCGCAGGAGGAGTCGATCCGGGCCGAGCTCGCGCAACTGGTCGCCGAGCTCGGCCTGGAGACGCGCGTGCGTTTCGGCACCTTCATACCGGACGACGAGCTCGCCGACTGTTTTCGCGCGGCCGACGTCTTCGTGCTCTCCAGCCGCTACGAGCCGTTCGGCATGACGGCGATCGAGGCCATGGCGTGCGGCACCCCGACCGTGGTGACGGTTCACGGCGGGCTCTACCGCGCGCTGACTTTCGGACGCCACGCGCTCTACGCCGATCCGTTCGATCGCGAGGACCTCGGCATGATGATCCACAAGATCCTCAGCCATCCGCGCTTGCGGGAGCGCCTCGCCAGGATGGGGGCGCACAAGGCGCGGAGTCTGTTTACCTGGACAGGAATCGCGCAGCAACTGGTCGCCCTGGTGGAGCGCCGAGCCACGGAGAACTTCGCCTTGACCGACACCGAATGGGACGAGCCCTGGAATGATGCCGATTAGGCTCTTCGCCGCCGATCTGGACGGAACCCTGGTGGGCAACCCGGAAGCCGCGCGCCGGTTCAAGTCCGCCTGGAGCGAGCCTCGCGAGGGGGGACGCCCGCTGCTCTGCTACAACTCGGGCCGGCTCGTGGACGACATACTCAAGTTGCTCGAGTCGGAGCCCCTTCCAGTGCCGGACTACATCGTCGGCGGCGTCGGCACGCAGCTCTACGATGTCGCGCGCGCCCAGGCCGTCGTTGAGTTCGACGAGCAGTATCGACAGGGCTGGGACCTCGAGCGCATCGAGCAGATTCTCGCCGCCTTCCCCGGAGTCACACGGCAGCCGCCCGAATTTCTCCATCCCTACAAGTCGAGCTGGTACCTGGATCAGGCCTCTGCCGAGGCTTTGGACTCCCTCCGCGCAAGGCTGGCGGCCTCGGGCCTCAAGGTCTCGCTCGTCTATTCGAGCTCGCGCGACCTCGACATCCTGCCTGCCGAGACCAGCAAAGGCCACGCACTCGCGTGGCTCTGTCGGCGGTTGGGTGTTCCTGCGACCGAGGTTCTGGTGGCCGGCGACACCGGCAACGACAGCAGCATGTTCCTGCTCGCCGGAGTCCGTGGGATCGTCGTCGAGAACGCCCAGCCGGAGCTCCACGAGGCTGTCGTGCACCTGCCCACCTACGGCGCGCAACGTACCTTCGCCGATGGAGTTCTCGAGGGTCTCGCACACTTCGGAGTGATAGGTGCGGTCCCCGCGTTTGGCGGCTCGGCAGCTCCGGCCGGGGATCTGGATCCGACGCTGCGCCGGCTCTTCAGCGCGGAGGCATTGAGCTCGCTGCGCGGCGACGAGCGCGAGCTCATCGCCGAAGGCTATCGCCACGCGCTCCTCGCTCTGCGAAAGTGCATCACGCCGATCGGCTTCTCCGCCTGCTCTCCCGCCGACAACGAGGTGACCGGAACGGACAACAACTACCGCGCGGTCTGGGCGCGCGACGGTGCGATCGCCATCGTCGGAACTCTCGATCTCGAGGACATGGACATCCGCGCCGCCCAGCTGGCGACCTTTCGAACGCTGCTCGGCAATCTCGCGGAGAACGGCCAGGTGCCGGCGAACGTCAACCTCGACAGCGGCGTGGCGGATTACAGCGGCGTGGGTGGAATCTGCGCCATCGACGGCGCTCTCTGGCTGGTGCTCGCCTTCTACCAGTATGTGCGCAAGCGCGAAGCCTGGGATTGTCTCGCCGAGTACGCGCCGGCGCTCGAGCGGGTGATGAACTGGCTTCTCGGGCTCGACAGCAACAACGACGGCCTGCTGGAGATTCCGGAAGCCGGCGACTGGACCGATCTGTTCGGGCGCAGCTATCACATCCTCTACGACGAGGTGCTCTGGTACCGCGCTGCGGTCTCCTATGGCCGACTCCTCGAACATCAGGGGAGGCTCGAGGAGGCCGCCGCCTGGCTGCGCCGCGCGCAGAGCATTCGCGCCAAGATTCTCGCGGCCTTCTGGCCGACGACGAAGCCACGCGACCCCTCCGCGCGAGTCAGTTTCGCCGATCAGCAGTTCGCGGTGGGGGATTCGAGCTATCTGCTCGCCGAGATCACGCCGTTCGCCTTCAACTGGCGCTGCGACGTGCTGGGGAACATCCAGGCCTTCCTGGGCAATGTGCTCGACGTCGACCGGGCGCGCACGGCGTTCCGGTTCATGTGGGGAGTGGGCGTCAACGAGCCCTTGCCGGTCGTCAACCTCTACCCGCCGGTCCAGGCCGGCGATCCGGACTGGCGCGCCTATTACACGGTGAATCTGCTCAATCTGCCGGGCCACTACCACAACGGCGGCATCTGGCCGTTCATCGGCGGCATGTGGGTACGCTTCATTCATCGCCTCGGTCTGCGCGATGTCGCCTGTCGCGAGCTCTTCAAGCTCGCGCAGGCGAATCGCCTCGGCAGGAGCCATGATTGGGAATTCAACGAGTGGCTTCACAGTCGAACGGGTCGCCCGATGGGCAAGGCGTTCCAGGCCTGGTCCGCCACTTCGTATATTCACGCCTGTCACGAGCTGCAGATGAGTCCGGAGAGCCTCGCCGATGAGTGAGTGCGGGCAGGCGTCCGTCCTGTGTTTCGGCGAGATCCTCTGGGACTCCCTGCCGCACGGTCTCTTTCCCGGAGGGGCGCCGCTGAACGTCGCCTACCATCTGCGCAAGTTCGGCCTGCGACCGGTCCTGGTGACGGCGGTGGGACGTGATCGACTGGGCGAGGAGATGCTGCGGCGTCTCGAGGCGTGGAACATCGACGCCACCGGGGTGGCGCTCGACCCGGACTGGCCTACGGGCCTGAGCCGGGTGACGCTCAACGGCGGCAGCCCCGGCTTCGAGATCGCTCGCGACGCCGCCTGGGATCGGATCCAGCTTTCACCTGAGGTTCGTGAGGTCGCGAGCGGCTGCGCTGCGGTGGTCTTCGGCTCGCTCGCGCAGCGAACGGAGCACAACCGCCTGCAGCTTGCAGCGCTGCTCGCTCTGTGCCCGACGGCGCTCCGGGTCTTCGACGTCAACCTGCGCCCGCCTTTCGAAGACGCCCAGATCGTCTGGAACCTGGCCCGGCGGGCCGACCTCGTCAAGCTGAGCGATCAGGAGCTCGCGTCGCTCCTCGGAGAGTCCCTCACCCCAGCCGATTTCGCAGCAGCTACTCGCCGTTTCGCTCTCCGAGCCGATGTCAGGCAGGTTTGCCTCACCGCAGGGGCGCTCGGCGCGGGCCTGTACCTCGACGGGCGGTGGATCTGGCGATCGAGCCGGCCCGCGCCGGTCCGCGACAGCGTCGGGGCCGGGGACGCCTTTCTCGCCGCCTTTCTCTTCGGTCGGCTGCGCGAAGCCGAGCCGCCCGAGAGGACGCTGCGGCGCGCCTGCCGGCTCGCCCGATTCATCGTCACGCAGGACGGCGCGACGCCGGCCTACCGGCTCGACAGCGAGGGCAACGTCGTCTCTTGAGCGGAGGGGGACTCATCCCTCATCGAACGCTCGCGAAAGCTCCCTGAGCTTCTCGCGGACGCGGGCGCCATTGCGCGCTCCGAGTCGCAGCAACTGCTTCTGGGGTGCGCTCAACGCCTCGAGTGCGGGATCGGCGAAGCGGTAGATGCCGTCCTCTCCGAGAATCACCTCCAGGTCCCCGGAGGGGGATGGCGTCGCCGACAGATGCTCGATGGCGCTCTCCAGAGCAGCCTCGAACCCGGTGCCGGGGAGAGCGTTCTCGTCCATGGCCCGCGAGAGCAGCGGGGCGACTCTCGCGACGAGGCGGGCAATCTGCTGGGTGTCGAGGCCGACGAAAAGGTCGATGACGCGGTCGTAGCGGCGGTAGCTCTCCGGCGCGATGATCCAGCCGTCGCCGCGGGCGCTCGCCGCGAAACGCCCTTCGACCGGCAGGAAGGTCAGGAACCGCCGCGGGGAGCGCTGCTCCGAGACCGCCAGGATCGCCCGCACGCCCTGCTGGACGAGCTCCTCGGCGGAGGCGAGCCACTGGTCGAGCGCCGGCGAGCCGAAGAGCCCCGCGATCAGCGAGCGCACGAAGTCGTCGCTCTGCCCGAGCTCGGGAAGCCCGGGATCGGGCGAGGGGCCTTCGGGCAAGGGCGCAGGGACGAGCGGGGCGGGAGCGGCACCCGCCGTCGCCGGGGCCACCGCCGGAGGGCCTCCCGGCCGACTCGAACGCAGAAACAGCCAGAGGCCGAGAGCGACCAGGATCGCGAGGACACCCATCGCCATCCAGCCCGTCGGCCGCCGCTTTGCAACCAGCCGGGTCGGGGGGACCTCCTGCATGGGGTCGAACTGCAGCTCTGCCATGCCGCTCTCCTCTCCTTGAGCCGTGCCGGTCCACCAAGAGATGAGTCGGTGGATCCGGGCATCGGGGATCCCTCCGAGTGGGCCCGATGGACAGCCCACTCTGAATGCAGGGCGTAAGCACCTCCTGTGCCAGAACATCGACGCCCTGGCTCCCGGACACCGTAGCCAGTGCCGCGGCAGCGGTTCGAGCGCCGGCCGCGGTCCATGCTCGATCCGCGCCTGCGCCGATCGCTCGCCGGCGGATTCGCCCCGGCAGATCTGATGGGGCGAACGACCCAACCGGGCGGGGCGCTGAAGTTGACCCTGCTCCTATAGTTCTGCTCATTGCAGCAGGACTCGTCGCGCATGCGCATCCGGATCCGGGGCCCGCGACAGGAGCAGCGGGAGAGGTCGCGATGCCGACAGGGATGCGTTGGAGAAGGTCGTTGCTGTGGATGCTCGGCTTGGCGCTGTCGTTGCCGGGCTTTGCCTGGGCTGGAGCCGCGTCCGAGCCGATCGAGGTCGCAGGGATTCCGCTCGAGTTCCTTCTCTTTGCCCTCACTCTGCTCGGGGTCGCGCTGTTCCATCACAAGACCCTCCAAGTGGCGGTCACGGGTCTGTCGGTGATCACCCTCTACAAGATCGTCTTCGCGGGGTTCAAGGAGGGCACCGGCCTTGCCGGCTTCGTCTCGCATCTCGGGCACGAATGGGTGGTGATCTTCAACCTCCTCGGCCTGCTCCTCGGGTTTGCCCTGCTCGCGCGCCACTTCGAAGAGAGCGATGTCCCCAAAGTCCTGCCGCGCTACCTACCTGACGACTGGAAGGGGGCGTTCGTCCTCCT
The DNA here is from genome assembly GCA_018057705.1 of Thermoanaerobaculia bacterium. Taxonomy (NCBI): domain Bacteria; kingdom Pseudomonadati; phylum Acidobacteriota; class Thermoanaerobaculia; species Thermoanaerobaculia bacterium. The sequence goes on from JAGPDF010000033.1 coordinate 15,969, forward strand.
GGTGCTGGTCTTCGTCCTGTCGTCGTTCCTCGACAACATCGCCGCGGCATTGATCGGCGGTGCGATGGCCCACACCCTGTTCGACAAGAAGGTGCACATTGGCTACATCGCGGCGCTCGTCGCGGCGTCGAACGCCGGCGGCTCGGGGAGCGTCGTCGGCGACACCACCACCACGATGATGTGGATCCACGGTGTGCCGCCTTCGGCCGTCTTCCACGCCTACGTCGCCGCCGGGCTGGCTCTGGTCGTCTTCGGCATCCCGGCCGCGCTGCAGCAGCACAAGTACTCGCCGATCCTGAAGGACGCTTCGCCGAATGCCCGGATCGACTGGACGCGGGTGGGGATCGTTGCCTTCATTCTCGTGTCGGCGATCTCGACCAACGTCTTCATCAACGTCAAGTACACCGAGCACGCCGACAGCTTCCCGTTCATCGGCGTCGCGGTCTGCCTGGCGATCCTCCTCACCGCGCCGATTCGCAAGCCCGAATGGTCGCTCCTGCCGGGCGCCCTCAAGGGGGCGTGTTTTCTCCTCTCGCTGGTCCTCGCCGCGACCATGATGCCGGTCGAAAAACTCCCTGCGGCGGCCTGGCAGACGGCGTTCGGACTCGGCTTCCTTTCGGCGGTTTTCGACAACATTCCGTTGACCGCGCTGGCGCTCGCCCAGGGCGGCTACGACTGGGGGATGCTCGCCTATGCCGTGGGCTTCGGCGGCTCGATGATCTGGTTCGGCTCTTCGGCCGGCGTCGCGATCTCGAGCATGTATCCGGAGGCGCGGTCGGTCGGGTCCTGGTTGAAGAACGGCTGGCACGTCTCCGTCGCCTACATCGCCGGTTTCCTCCTGCTCCTCCTCACCCTCGGCTGGCGGCCGCACGCCTGAGGCCTCCGAGACCCCCCGGAGAACATCGGAGCGCAGCTCGGCGGCTTGATCGCCGCGAGCCTTCGGGTTACCCTTGAGGCCGTATCGCCCAACGGCAGGGAAGGCCGCAGCTCGCGAAGTCCCGGTTTGCACGTTCGCATCCCCTGGGGGATTCCATGTTCCTGATCGAAGAAATCGTCGCGCGAGAGGTGCTCGACTCGCGGGGAAATCCGACCGTCGAAGTGGACTGCGCCCTCGCCGGGGGAGCGGTCGGCACCGCCCAGGTGCCGTCCGGCGCCTCGACCGGCAGCCGCGAAGCCCTCGAGCTGCGCGACGGCGGCACCCGCTATCACGGCAAGGGCGTGGTGACCGCTGTCGACTTCATCTACGACGAGATTGCTCCGGAGCTCGAGGAGATGGACGCCCGCGACCAGGCGCTCATCGACCGCACGATGTGCGATCTCGACGGCACGCCAAACAAGGCCCGCCTCGGCGCCAACGGCATTCTCGGCGTCTCGCTGGCGGTGGCCAAGGCGGCGGCGGCGGAGGCGGGCCTGCCGCTCTACAGCTACCTCGGCGGGCCTGCTGCCACGGTGATGCCGGTGCCGATGCTGAACGTCTTGAACGGCGGCGCCCACGCCGACAACTCGATCGACATCCAGGAGTTCATGATCGTGCCGGTCGGCTTTCCGCGCTACTCGGAGGCCCTGCGGGCCGGAGTCGAGGTCTACCACACGCTGAAGAAGGTGCTGAAGGAGAAGGGTCTCGCCACCGCGGTCGGCGACGAGGGCGGCTTCGCGCCGAACCTCGCCAGCAACCGCGAGGCGCTCGACCTGCTGATGATCGCCATCGAGAAGGCCGGCTACCGGCCGGGCCACGACATCGCCCTGGCGCTCGACGTCGCGGCCTCGGAGCTCCTGGAAGAGGGCGCGCCGGGACGCTACGCGCTCGCCGGCGAGGGCAAGAAGGGTCTCTCCGCCCAGGATCTGATCGCGATCTACCGCGACTGGGTGGGCGCCTATCCGCTGGTTTCGATCGAGGACGGGCTCGCCGAGAGCGATTGGGAGGGCTGGAAGGAGCTGACGCGCACCCTCGGCTCGAAAGTGCAGCTGGTGGGCGACGACGTCTTCGTCACCAACCCGGAGATTCTCGCCCGTGGCATCGCCGAGGGCGTCGCCAACGCCATGCTGGTGAAGGTAAATCAGATCGGGACGCTCTCGGAGACCCTCACGGCAGTCGACATGGCGAAGGCGCGCGGCTACGCCAACATCATCAGCCACCGTTCGGGCGAGACCGAGGACACGACGATCGCCGATCTCGCCGTGGCGACCCGCGCCGGGCAGATCAAGACCGGCGCCCCCTGCAGGAGCGACCGGGTGGCGAAGTACAACCGACTCCTGCGCATCGAGGAGGAGCTGGACGAAGCGGCGATCTATCCCGGCGCCGCCGCGTTCCCGCGATTTCGCGCTTGACGGACGTCCCTCCGCTCGCTCCGCTCCCTCCGACGGACGAGCCGCGCCCGCATCCTCTCCGCTCGCTTCTCGTTGCGGTGGTGGTCTTCCTCGCCCTGCTGCTGGCGACCTTCGGCCTGAAGAGCTACCGGGATCTCGCCGCGGTGCGCGGGCGCGAGCGCCAGCTCACGGCCGAGATCGCCGGCACCGAGGAACGCATCGCTCTCCTCAAGCGCCGCATCGAGAGCCTGAAGAACGACCCGGTGGCGCTCGACCGTGTGGCCCGCGAGAGCCTCGGTCTGGTGCGGCCGGAAGATGTCGTGATCGTTTTTCCCGCGCCGCGCCTGCCCGCTCCTCCACCCATCACCCCGCCCGACCCAGCGCAGTAGCCGCAGGATCGGGCTAGCGATCTGCCGCAGGCACGGACGCCGCGAGCCGGCCCAGGACGGCGCTCGCGACCTCGCCGACGCCGATGCCACGCAGGCAGCCGTGGTGGAGGAGCGGGCAGCGCCGGCGGAAGCAGGGGGAGCACCAGAGATTGCGGTCGAGGACGGTGTGGCCGGCGCCGCTCTCCCCCGCCGGTGCTGTCCGGCGGCGATCGGTAGGACCGAAGAGCGCGACGCAAGGGACCCCCACCGCCGCGGCGAGGTGCATCGGACCGGAGTCGTTGGTCACCAGCAGATCGAGCTCGGCCATCGCCGCCGCGAGGCCCGCGAGGTCGAGGTCGGGCCCCAGGACCGGATGGAGCTTGCCGCTCTCTTCGTGGACACGCACGCCGAGCCAGACCTCTTTCGGACCGACGAAGATCGCTTCGCGCATGCCGGGGAGGCGCCGGCGGAGCTCGCGCGCCAGGTCCGACCAGTAGGGCATCGGCCAGCGCTTCGAGGCACCCCACTCGGCCCCGGGCGAGAGGCCGACGAGCGGGGCCTCGCTCGCGTCGCGTTCCGAGCGCGTTCCGAGTCCGGCGCGGACCACCCGTTCCCGGCCGCGTTCGCGCAGCTCCTGCGGCAGATCGAGACGCGGGATCCAGTCGGCCGGCGGCGACACGCCCATCGCGCCCAGGAGCTCGCGGTAGTCCTCGATCTGCGGCCGGCGACCACGGGGCCGGGCAACCGCCGGCGCGAGCAGCGGGCCGCGAAAGTCGGCCCGGTAGCCGTAGCGCCGGGCGATGCCGGCGCGCGCGAGCAGCCAGGCGGCACGGAACGAGTTCGGCAGGATCAACGCCTCGTCGAAGCCGCCGGCGAGGAGGGCCGCGAGCGTCGCCTCGTCGGCGCCCTTGTCGAGCGTCGCCCCCGTTCGACCGATGCCGGGAAACAGCGCCAGCAGGGAGTGGAGCGAGCGTCGCGCGAGGACGCTGACCTCGCGGCCGCTCGCCGCCAGGGCCCGAAAGACCGGCTCGGCCATGACGCAGTCACCGACCCAGTTCGGGGCGACGACGAGCGTGCGCTGCGGCCGGGGTATCGGACTCATGGGCGGACACATGGGTGGGCTCACGGACGGGGGCGCTTCCACCGGTCGTGCAGCCAGAGCCAGAGCTCGGGGCGCTGGCGCGCGCGCTCCTCGAGCACGGCGAGGTAGCTCCGGGTGAGCGCCACCTCGTCGCTTTCGGCGTCCGCCTGCGGGGCGGCGATCGGCGGCAGCGCTTCGACGCGATAGCGCCCGCCGGGGAGCTCCTCGCCGAAGACCAGGACGACGGGAGCGCCGGTGCGCTGCGACAGACGGGCGACGATCGGGCTGGTCGACGCCGGGCGGTCGAAGAACGGCACGTCCACGCCCTCCTCGGCCCGCACCCGCTGGTCGACCAGGAGCCCCAGCCGGCCGCCCTTCTCGAGCAGGCGGAACATTTCGCGCACCGCCCCCCGCTTGTCGAGCGAACGGTTGCCGTAGCGGGTGCGCAGGCGCTGGATGACGCGGTCGAAATGGGGATTGTCGGCGCGGCGTCCGACCGAGCTCATCGGGCCGACGGTGAGCGCGATGGCGGCGGGGACCACCTCCCAGTTTCCGAAATGGGACCCGAGGACGATGGTGCCCTTTCCCCGGCCCATTTCCGCGGCGCGCTCGAAGTTCTCCCAGCCGACGAGCTCGAGCCGCGCGAGGAGCTCCGGGCCGTCGAACCGCAGGCTCGAAAGCGCATCGCAGAACGAGGCGCCGAAGTGGCGGAAGCAGGCACGCGTGATCCGCAGCCGCTCTCCCGCGGAGAGCTCGGGGAAGGCGGCAGCGAGGTTGGTGTCGGCGATCCTCCGCCGGCGGCGGTCGAGCCGGCCCGCGAGCGCGCCGAGCGCTCCGCCGAGCGCCCGGCTGGCGGTGTGGGGCAGAGCGCGCACCAGCCCCTGGAAGAGGGCGAAGGCGCCGAACTCGACGGCGTGGCGGACGGGGGCGTTCTTCATCGGCGGCGCCTCATCTTCTGGCCTGGGCCAACCGTTCGTCGAACCACTCCCAGAAGGCGGGTTCCGGGCGGGCGAGGATCGGCAGCACCGCCGGCGCCGGCGAGAGCCTCCCCCGGAGCTTGAGCGCGTCCTTCGCCGTGGTGAGGAGGGCGCCGGCACGATGGCGGCGGAAGGCGCCTTCGATCCGGGCGATGCTCTCGTCAGGATAGGCGTGGTGGTCGGGAAAGGCGAGCCGGGCCGCGATTTCGACCCCCTGCCTCTCGGCATCGCGAAAGAAGCCCTCCGGCCGGGCGATGCCGGCGAAGGCGACGACCCGCGTTCCGGCGGGGAGGATGGCGTGGAGGTCGCTGCCGCTGCCGCTTCCGGCTCCCGCCAGGCCGGATGCCCCCGAGCGCGGCGGACCGCTGGCCGTCGAGCTCGCGAAGCCGGGGCCGGAGAAACCGTGCCGCGCGAGCGCCCGTGCCAGGTGCGCGCCGGCGGTGGGCATTTCGGGGGCCGGGCAGCCGGTGAGCACCACGGCATCGGCGTGACGGGCGGCGCCGAGCGGCTCGCGCAGGCGCCCGGCCGGGGCGAGCCGCCCGCCGGCGAACGGGTCGGCGGCGGGGAAGAGGAGGAGCTCGATGTCGCGGGCCAGCGCGACGTGCGAGAAACCGTCGTCGAGGAGGAAGAGATCCGGCGTCTGCGGCAGCTCGCGCAGCAGGAGGCGCGCCGCCGCGACGCGCTGCTCGCCGACGGCGACCGCCACCCCGGGAAGGAGCTCGGCCAGGAGGAACGGCTCATCCCCGGCGGCGCTCCAGGGGATCCGTGGCCCGCCCCCCAGGGAGACGACGAGCGGACCGCGGCTCGCGCGGCGATACCCCCGCGAGACGATCGCCACCGCGAGACCGCGCGCCTGCAGGTCGGCGGCGACCGCCGCCGTGAATGGAGTCTTCCCGCCGCCCCCCCAGTGCAGGTTCCCGAGACTCACCACCGGCACCGGCAGGCGTTCGGCGGTCGCCGCGGCGCGACGACGGCGGCGGGCGAGCAGCGCGCCGTAGAGGAGCTGCCAGGGGGAGCGCGGCGGAGGGGGCGCCGCGAGCGACAACGTCGTCATCCCCGGGCCGGCCGCTGCTGCGCTGGGGCCGGCGATGTCGCCGCCGCCGGCGCGAGCGTCGATTTCCCGGAGGCCGCCGCGACGAGCGGCGCGAGGAGCTCGAGCGTCCGCGCGAGCGCGCCGGCATTCGCCGCGACGAGCGCCTGCCCGCGCGCTCCGATCGCCCGCGCCGCGGTGGGATCGGCGAGCCAGGCCGCCCAGAGCCTGCCCAGCTCCTCCGCCGAGGCGACGCGGGCCCAGCCGCCGGTCCGGTCGAAGAGCTCGGCAATCTCGCGGAAGTTGGTCATCGAAGGCCCGACGGCCACCGGTACCCCGAAGCGTGCCGCCTCGATCGGATTGTGTCCGCCGGTCGGCTGGAGCGTGCCGCCGACGAAAGCGGCGGTGGCCAGCCGGTAAGTGGCGGCGAGCTCGCCGATCGAGTCGAGGAGGAAGACCGGCGGGCGCTCGCGGTCGGGGCCGCTACGCCGAACGGCGCCGGGGGCTTCCGCGGCGACGCGCAGCGCGACGGCGGCAAAGCGCTCCGGATGCCGTGGTGCGAGGACCAGCATCGCGCGATCGCCGGCCGTCCGGTCGCCGTCGGCGAGTCCGCGGAAAGCCGCGAGTACCTGCTCCTCCTCGCCCTCCATGGTCGAGCCGGCGACGAGAATCGGCCGGCCAGCGGCGAGGCGCTCGAGCCGCCGGGCGAGCTCGGGGTTTCCCGGTGGCTCCGGGGAGTCGAACTTGAGATTGCCGGTGACGGTGACGCGACCGGCGGGGACGCCGAGCGCGATCAGGCGCTCGGCGTCGACTGCGGTCTGGACGCCGAACCGATCGATCGGGGCGAAGAAGAGCGGCAGCGCCAGGGCGCGGAAGCGCTGCAGACGGACGAAGCTCCGGTCGCTCACCCGGCCGTTGACGACCGCGGTCGGGATCCCCCGCCGGCGAACGGCGCGCAGCAGGAGCGGCCAGAAGTCGCCCTCGACCAGCACCAGCGAGGCGGGGGAGAAGCGGCGGAAGAAGCGGCGGATGGCGAAGCCGAGCTCGAACGGGAGGTAGGCGACGGCGGCGCGGTCGCCGAGGCGCGCCGCCGCCGCGCTCGCCTGCGCCTGGCCGGTTGGAGTGATCGTGGTCAGCAGCAGCGGCAGCTCGGGCGGGAGTTTCGCCGCCAGCGTTCCGGCGAGCGCTGCTTCGCCCACGGAGACGGCATGGATCCAGAACCTTCCCGGACTTCCCGTCCCCGCCTCGGGCCGGGCGTCGTGGGGCGGCGGCGGGGCCGGCCGGCCGCCCCCGAGCCTCCCCCGAAGCGTCGGCAGGTAGTGGCGGCGGCGCAGGAGGAGCAGAAAGGGGCCGGCCGCGAGGAGGGCCAGGGCGGACACGATTTGATAGATCCACCACATGGGGACCGGGGCAGTATAATCAAGCGCTTCAATGTTTTGCCCGGGTCGCACCCGGTTCGCGCCGGGCGCTTGCCGGCGGCGTGCCGGAAATGGGGCGGGAAGGGCGCAGGCTTGGACGGTGCGCCCCGGAGGTCCGTAGAAAGCAATTGGAACCGGTCATGCCAGAGTTGGTCTACTCCCAGAATCGCGAACGACTGAAGCTCGCCGAGCGGAGCGATCGGGAACTGCTCTGCCTGCTCCAGGCGGACGACGAACTGGCGCTGGCCGAGCTCGTGGCCAGGAAGACCCGGGCGCTCCTTCAGGTGACCGCCCGCATCGTCCGCGACGAGGAAGAGGCTCGCGACGTCGTGCAGGTCGCGTTCCTGAAGATCTGGGAGAGCCGCGCGAAGTACGACACGCGCTGGAGCCCGAATACCTGGATCTATCGCATCGCCACCAACCTGGCGATCGATCACTGGCGCTCGCGCCGGTCGCGCGACCAGGCCGGCGAGCCGATGCGCTTTCACCTCCTGCGGGCTGCCGAAAGCCACCCGACCGGGGCCATGGCCGAGCTCAAGGAGGCCGAGGTCGAGCGCATCTTCATCGAGCTCGCGGCCGAGTTGACCGAGAAGCAACGCCTGATCTTCCTGCTTCGCGAGACCGAAGGGCTGGACTCGAGCGAAGTGGCGGCGATCGCCGGCTGTGAGGAGTCCACCGTACGCAACCACCTGTTCAACGCTCGCAAGATCCTGCGCCAGAAGCTCGTCGAGCGTTATCCGGAGTATGCCCGCGCCGCGGTTTCTGGAGCCAGCGGAGGCAGCGCCGGCAGCTCGCCCGAGACCAGGGAGCCCCGCCGATGACCTGTCCCGACTGGCGCGCCCTGGTCGCGGCCCGTGAGGCCGAGCCCGCAGCCGACGAACCGGGCTGGGCGGAGGCTCGCCGGCACGCCGCGCAATGCAGCCGCTGCCGCGTCGAAGCGCTCTCGGCCGACCCGCTGCTGCTCTTCGCGCGCCTTCCCGGGCGCACGGTCGCGCCGCGCGAGATTGCCGAGATGCAGGGCGCGGTGTCCGCGCTGGTCCGCGCCAGCCGCGTCGCGCAGGGGGGGCATCCGGCACCGCGTGGGCTCCGTGCGGCCCCTTCGCGGCGCTTCCCGGCCGCACGTTTCGCTGCGGCGCTGGGAGTCTGTTCTCTGCTGGCGCTCTCCGGCGTCCCCCGTCCCCAACCCGCCGGGATCGGCCCGTTCGCCAACGCCGGAGAGTTTTCGACGGGTCTGGCGGCTCCGGCCGCTCTGCCCGCCCGGAACACCGGGGTCGAGCGGGCCAGGCCGATGCAATCGCTCGTCGAGGAGCTCGGCCGCCCGGGAGCCCGGATCTATGAGCTGCCGCAGGCCGACATGGCGGTCGTGATGATCGTCGATGCGAGCCTGGATGTTTGAGTCGCGGCCGCTGCCGAACTTTGCGCGCGCCCTCGTCTGCCTCGTGGCGCTCGGCGTGACGCTCGTAGCCGCCGCCGCAGCAGCGCAGGCGCCAGCGGTGCCCGACCCTGCGCAGCGGCCCCGACTGCGTTCGCAACCCCCGCCCCCGACTGGGGAGGCCGCGGCGGTTCGCCTGATGGTCTTCAGCCTCCAGCGCCAGAGTGCCTTCGATGCGCTCTCCGCCATCCGGCCCCTGCTTTCCGTCCAGGGCTCGGTCGAGGTCGATCCGAACCGCAACACGATCTCGGTGCGCGACAACCTCGCGGCGCTCTCCCGGGTGGCGATCGCGATCCGGGTCTTCGATCGCGAGAACCAGCCGGTGAAGATCGACGTCCAACTGATCCTCGCCGAGACCGCGAAGATCTCGCCGGTCCGCCCCGACGTCGGCCTCGCTCCCGACCTCCTGGGGCGTCTGCGGCAGCTCTTGCGATTCCAGACCTTCTCGCTGCTCGCGCGCAGCCAGATCGCCAGCCGCGAAGGCGAGAGTGTCGTGTTCGAGATGGCCCAGGGCTACCGGCTGAGCTTCGAGGTCGGTTCGATCGCCGAGGGCAAGCAGATCCGCCTCGCCGGATTCCGTATGGTGCGCGCCCTGCCGGGAGCGCCCGAGAAGGAGCTCGTTCGCACCGTCGTGCATCTCGGGCTCGACCAGCCGCTGATCCTGGGAATGACCCGGGACGAGGCGGCGGACCGGGCCCTGATGCTCGTGCTGCGCTATGAAAACTCCCCGACCGCCACGGCTGGGAACTAGCCGGTGGATTTCGTCTGTCATCTCGGGACGCCCGAAGGGCGGGTGGTGCGCGAAACCCGCGCCGCCGCGAACGAGACCGTGCTGCGCGCCGAGCTCGAGCGCCAGGGCCTGAAGGTCTTCGCCATCGAGCGTCGCCTCGGCCTCGCGATGCCGACCGAATTCCTGGCGCGTTTCCGCCGGGAGCGCAAGATCCCCTATCGGACGCTCATGGTTTTCAACCAGGAGATGGCAGCGCTGCTCAAGGCGGGCCTTCCCCTCCTCCAGGCGCTCAACCTCATGCTCGAGCGCATGCGCGAGCCGAATTTCCGCGAGATCCTGACGCAGGTGCGCGACCGCGTGAAGGGCGGCGAAGAGCTCTCCGACGCCTTCGGGTCGTTCGGCGCGGTCTTTCCGCCGCTCTATTCGGCGACGCTCAAGGCCGGCGAGCGCACGGGCGAGCTCGAGCAGGTCCTGCGGCGGTTCATCCGCTACCTCAAGCTCGTCATCGACGCCCGCAAGCGCGTGATCTCGGCGCTCGTCTACCCTTCCGTGCTGGTCGGACTGTCGATCGCCATGCTCTTCGTCATGGCGATCTTCGTCATGCCGCGATTCACCGTCTTCTACGACTCGATGGACATGCAGCTGCCGCTGCTGACCCGGATCACTCTCGGGGTGTCGCTCTTCCTGCGCGACAACATCGTCTTCATCCTGGCCGGCACCATCGCCACCGTCGTGGTCGTGCGCCGCTGGGCGCGCACTCCGGCGGGCGCCCTGCGTCTCGATCGGATGAAGCTGCGCATTCCGCTCCTCGGTCCGGTGCTCCACCTGTTCTCGCTCGCCGAGTACTGCCGCTCGCTCTCGACCCTGCTCGCTGGTGGCATGCCTCTCCTGCCCTCGATGGAGATCTCGGGCCGCGCGGTGAGCAACCTCCACGTCCGTGACCGCCTCTTCCCGACGCTGCAGCAGGTGCGCGAGGGCACGGCGCTCCACGAGGCGCTCGACAAGACCGGCATCGTCACCGATCTCGCGATCGACATGGTCAAGGTCGGCGAAGCGACCGGATCGCTCGATGTCATGCTTACCAACATCGCCGACTTCTTCGACGAGGAGGTCGAGCTGCGGATGCAGCGCATCCTGTCGCTCGTCGAGCCGCTGATGCTGGTGATCATGGGCTGCCTCGTCGCCGCCCTGCTGATCTCGGTCTACATGCCGATGTTCAACGCCATGGGAGGCATCACGTGAGCAGCGCGCCGGCACCCCCCTCTCCAGGGGCCGAGCTCCTGGCCTCCGACTCGAAGCTGCGCTCGGTCGACGAACGACGGGCGGTCGAGAGCATGGCGGCGCTGCACGGACTCGACTTCGTCGATCTCGACCACTTCCGGATCGACAACGACCTGTTCCACACGATTCCCTTCGAGCTGATGCTGCGCTACGGCTTCGTTCCGCAGGCCCAGCTCCCCGGGCGCATCGCCCTGGTGATGAAGGACCCGAAGGACGTCGGGCGGCTCGACGAGCTGGAGCTCCTGCTCGGGCAGCCGATCGAAGTGCGGGTGGGCGTCCCGTCGGCGATCGAGGAGATCCTCCAGAAGTCCGAGTCCACCCAGCGCGTCCTCGAGGAGGCGACGGAGGACTTCCGCATCCAGCTCGTGCAGGAGGACGATCAGGGCGAAGAGGTGCTGTCGATCGACAGCATCACCGCCGATTCCTCGCCGGTCATCAAGCTGGTCGATTCGACGGTCTTCAACGCCATCCAGCGCCGCGCTTCCGACATCCACATCGAATCCCGCGACAACGAAGTGGTGATCAAGTACCGGATCGACGGCGTCCTCTACCAGGCGATGGAGCCGATCGACAAACGCCACCACCAGACGATCATCAGCCGGATCAAGGTGATGTCGGAGCTCGACATCGCCGAGAAGCGCGTTCCCCAGGACGGCCGGTTCAAGCTGCGCCTGAAGGGCCGCACGATCGACTTCCGCGTCTCGATCATGCCCTCCGTGCACGGCGAAGACTGCGTCATCCGCATCCTCGACAAGGAGTCGATGTCGGCGGAGTTCCACAATCTGCGCCTCGATATCCTCGGCTTCGACGACGACACCATGCGCAAGGTGCGAAAGTCGATCCGCGAGCCCTACGGCATGGTGCTGGTCACCGGTCCGACCGGCAGCGGCAAGACGACGACCCTCTACGCCTGCCTCTCGGAGATCCAGTCGCCGGAAGACAAGATCATCACCATCGAGGATCCGGTCGAGTACCAGCTGAAGGGCATCACCCAGATCCCGGTCAACGAGAAGAAGGGGCTCACCTTCGCGCGCGGACTGCGCTCGATCCTGCGCCACGACCCGGACAAGGTGATGATCGGCGAGATCCGCGACGAGGACACCGCGTCGATCGCCATCCAGTCGGCGCTCACCGGCCATCTCGTCTTCACCACGGTGCATGCGAACAACGTGGTCGACGTGCTCGGGCGTTTCCTCAACATGAAGGTCGACCTCTACAACTTCGTCTCGGCGCTGAACTGCGTTCTCGCCCAGAGGCTGGTGCGCAGGATCTGTCCGCACTGCCGGCGCGAGGCGGCGGTGAGCCCGCAGCTGCTCGAGGATTCGGGGCTCTCGCCCGCCGTCTACGGGGACCATCCCTTCTTCGAAGGTGCCGGCTGCCTCGAGTGCAACGGCACCGGATTCCTGGGCCGCCTCGCGGTGTCGGAGCTGCTGGACCTCTCGGACCGTATCCGGGAGCTGATTCTGGAGAAGCGGCCGGGCTCGGAGATCAAGCGCGCGGCCAAGGAAGAGGGAATGCGTTTCCTGCGCGAATCCGCGCTCGAAAAGGCGCTGCAAGGATCGACGACGCTACGTGAGATCAATCGGTTTACCTTCGTGGATTGACCGCGCCCTGGGCCGCCAGCCCAGGCCCGTTCCGCCGAACGTTTTCGCGATCCGGATGCGGGAGCTGCGCCTCGCCGCCTTTTCGCGCGCCGACCGCGAGGGGGCCGGGCTCGAGCTCGCCGAGTTCCATTCCCTGCCGCTTCCGGAAGGGCTCTTCGGCAGCGGTCCGCTGGGCGTGCCGGCCGGCGACAGCGCGGCTCTCGCCGAGAGCGTGCGGATGCTCGTGGCGCGCGCCGCGAGACCGATCCGCGAGGCAACGGTCGTTCTCCCCGATGCGTGGGCGCGCAGCATGGTGATCGAGCTCGGCGAGCTTCCCGAGGAGCCCGGCGCGCGGCTCGAGGTGCTGCGGTTTCGCCTCAAACGGTTGGTGCCCTATCGGGTCGAGGACCTGCGGATCGAAGCCGTGCCGCTCGCCGCGCAGGGTGCCGGCGAGAGCGGTGCGCCGGGCGGCGGCGAGGCCGAGGCGCTCCGTTTCGTCACCATGGCGAACGCCACCGTCTGCGAGACCATCGAAGAGGCCTTCGCCCGCTGCGGAATCCGCATCGGCCAGCTTTCCGGGGCGACGCTCTCGACCCTCCAGGCCCTGAACCGAGGCGCCCTCGCCCAGGGACTCTTCGGTCTCGCGCTGGTCGACGCCGACGGTTTCAGCCTGGTGCTCGTCCATGCGGGGAAGCCCGTCGTCTGGCGGCAGAAGGGCTTCACCGAAGGGCTCTCGGATGCCGACCGCTCGCGCCTCCTCAAGTCGGAGCTGCGACTGACGCGAACGCTCCTCGGCGAGCGCTTTCCCGGCGTGGCGCTCGAGGCGCTCTATCTCGCCGCGCCGCGGGCGGTCGAGCCGTTCTGGCTGCAGGTGCTGGGGCAGGGTCTGGACTGCGCGCCGACGCGTCTCCTGGTCGAGCACCTGGCGCTCGCCGCCGAGGGCTTCGGTGAGGCCTTCGCGGAGCTCGCTCCCCTCGCCGGCGCGGCCTCCCGGGAGGTGGCGTGAGCGTGTTGCGCTGGCAGGAGCCGAATCTCGCCCGGAACCCGTTCGTCAACGAGCGCCCGGTTCGCCGTCTGGCGATCACCCTCTGGGTACTCTTCGTGCTCGTCGCCGGCGCCGGCTTCTGGATGTCGCGGACGATCCGCGTTGAGACCGGCACCCGGGTCGCCGAGCTGGCACGTCTGAACGCGGCGACCCTCGCCGATCGTGAGAGCGCCGTGCGGCTGGAGGCCGACCTGCGGGGCGCCAATCTGCCGGCCCAGAACGAGCGCGCGGAGTTTCTGAACCGGCGGCTCGCCGAGCGCTCCTTCTCGTGGAACGAGCTCCTGGAGACGCTGACGGGCGCGATGCCGCGCAGTGTCCGCCTGCTGCGCCTCAACCCGGAGGGCTTCACTCGCGAACGCGGCCGGGCGCAGGCCGCTGCCGAGACCCCGGCCACGACCCGGGTCGCGATGCGCATCCTTGGCGAGGCCGAAGAGACCGAGGCGTTGCTCGAGTTCGTCGACCGGCTCTTCGCGCATCCGGCCTTCGACCGGCCGAATCTCTCGCGTGAAAGCGTCAAGAAGGACTTGAAGATCCAGTTCGACATCGCGGTCGACTATCTGCCGCAGACCGCCGCCCGGACGACGGTGGCGTCGACGGCAGAGGCGGCGATCGCCGATGCCGCCCATGCCTCCGATGCCGCTGGCGCCGCCGCGGGTCCGGACCGTCCCGCCGCTGCCGCGACCGGGGCGGGACTCCTGCCCGGGCTCGCCGGGGCGCCCGCCGGCGCACCGCTGCCGGCGACCGTTGCCGGGGGCCGGCCGGAGGGCGCCGGAAAGCCCGCCACGGGCCGGCCGCTGCCGTCCTCGCAGGCAGCCGCTGCCGGCGCGCGAGGCGGCGCGGGCGAAGAGGACGTCAAGAAGGATCCTCCCCGCGAGGACCTGGGCGGCAATTCCGGCAAGCTCGAGGCGGTCGCCGGGGAAGCGCGCGGCGGGACGGACTCTTCGGGCGCCCCGCGAATGGGCGGCTTGCCGGCCGTTGCGGCACCGGGGTTCGTGGGTGGCAGTGGAGGCGCGGCGGGCTCCGGCGCCCGCGGCGGCACCGCCGCGCCACCTGCACCCGCTGCTGGCGGGAGTCGTTTCCCCGAGAACGTCATGCCGACTCCGCTGCGGCCCTACGCTTCGTCGATCGGAGGGGGGAGATGATCACCACCCGCGCTCTCTGGCGCCGGCGAGTGTGGGTCTGGCTTCCGCCGGCGGTGGCCCTGTGTGTGGCGACGCTCTTCCTGGTCTATCTCGAACGCGGAGTGCGGTCGCGCGGCGACACGCTCGACCGACGCCTGCAGGCGGCGCAGCTCCAGCGGGGGGAGGCCCAGGCGAACCTGGCCCGTTTCGAGAAGCTCGCCGCGGCGGCAAGATCGACCCGCGAGCAGATGGAGAGCCTCATGCAGGAGAAGTTCGCGACCGAGGGCGGCCGGTTCACGGACCTCATTCGCGAGATCAAGCTGCTCGCTGAACACGCCGGTCTCGATCCGCGGGACATCGGTTACCCCGAGGAGGAACTGGCCGAGCTCGGTCTCGTCCGGCGCTCGTTCGTCTTCAGCGTCGACGGGAGCTACGCGAATCTGCGCGCCTTCCTCTATCTGCTGGAGCTCTCGCCCTCGTTCATCACCGTGGACCAGATCGAGGTGCGCGAGCTCTCGGGCGGCAGAGGGCTGAGTGCGAGCCTGCGACTCTCCACCTTCTTCTCCGTGCCGCGCGACGAGGCTGCGGAGCCCAGGCGCCCGGCGGCGGGGGGGCGCTCTTGAACCTCGGGAGCCGCGAGCGCCGTCTGCTGCTCGTCCTCGCCGCCTTCGCCGGGGTGGCGGCCCTGCGCGGCCTCTGGGTGCTCGCGGCGCCGGCGCCGCTGCCGCAGGTGGCGGTGGTGAAGCCGGCCGCGGTGCGCGGCGGCGCCGATCGCTCGAGCTTCGGCAAGGGCACGCGGCGCGGTGCCCTCGAGCTGCCGAAGGAGATCGTCACGCTCGCGCTGGCCGATCCCGATCGCCAGCCGGGCGCGCTCGCCGTCGGACGGGATCCGTTCCGGTTCGGCCCGCCGCCCGCGCCGCCCCCGCCGCCGCCGCCGACCCGGGAGGAGCTCGCGCAGCGCGCCGCGGAAGCCGAGGCCCGCCGCCGCGCGGCGGAGGAGGACGCGCGACAGAGGGCGATCCCCCGACCGCCGCCCGTGACATTGGTCTACCTCGGCAGCTTCGGGACCGAAGCCCGCCGCATCGCGGTCTTCGCGGACGACAAGGGCGAGAATCTCTACAATGTGCGGGTCGGCGAAATCGTCGAGGGCAAGTTCATCGTCGACCGTATCGGGTACGAATCGGTCGACCTAAAATTCGTCGGTTTTCCCGACGAGCCGGCGAAGCGCTTGCCGATCGGGGGCTAGTTTGGCTGGAGAACATTTCATGAACCGAAGAGATCGCGTGGCCGGGGCGCTGCTCCTCGTGCTCGTTCTGGCCGGGACTTCCGGATGTGCGACCTATCGGCTCGCGCAACAGGCCTCGCTGGCGGAGGAGAACGCCGACTGGGACGCCGCCGTCGAGCACTACCTCGAGCTCGTCGAGCGCCAGCCGTCCAACGTGCGCTACAAGACCGCCTTGCTGCGCGCTCGCCTGAAGGCGTCCCAGGAGCACTTCAGCAAGGGGCAGCGCTTCCGCGAAGCGGGGGTTCTCGAGCGCGCCCTGATCGAGTTCCAGGAGGCCGTGCAGCTCGACTCCACCAACCAGTACGCCCAGGTCGAGCTCGACCAGTTGCGCGGCGAGATCGCCCGGGTGGATCGCGACGGCAGCCCGATGTCGCTCGAAGAGCTCAAGAAGAAGACCCGCGACCAACCGGCGCAGCCGCCGGTGCTCTCGCCGCGGTCCAAGGACCCGATCTCGCTCGATTTCCCGAAGCCGGTGTCGATCTTCGACATCTACCGCGCGCTCGGCAAGGCGTTCGGGCTCAACATCCTGTTCGACCCGGCACTCAAGGACCAGGACCTCGCCATCGAGCTGCGCGACGTCACCGCCCAGAACGCCCTCGAAACCCTGATGCGCGCCGCCGGCCACTTCTACAAGGTGGTCGACGAGCACTCGATCATCATCGCCGCGGACAACCCGCAGAACCGCAAGAACTACGAAGACCTGGTGATCCAGACCTTCTTCCTCTCGAACGCCGAGGTGAAGGACGTCCTGACGCTCCTGCGCAGCCTCATCGGGGCGAAGAACATCGCCACCAACGAGGAGTTGAACGCGGTGACGATCCGCGACACCGCCGACAAGGTCAAGGTGGCGCAGCGGATGATCGAGGGCATCGACAAGTCGAGGTCGGAGGTCATCGTCGACGTCGAGCTGATCGAGGTCGACACGAACCGGATCCGCGAAATCGGAGTCAGTCTTTCGCAGAACCAGATCACCCAGTCGCTCGGCCTCGGCGAGGACGCCAAGGTCCGGCTCTCCGACCTGAAGTACTTGAACCAGAGCAGCTGGATCCTGACGATCCCCTCCATCATCTACGACTTCGTCAAGACGAACGCCGACGCGCAGCTCCTCGCCAAGCCGCAGATCCGCATCAGCGAGGGCGAGAAGGGCAAGGTCCACATCGGCGACCGGGTGCCGATTCCGGTCACCAGCTTCAACTCCGCGCAGACCTCGGGCGGCAACATCATTCCGATCACCTCGTTCCAGTACCAGGACGTCGGCATCAAGATCGACATCGAGCCGCGTGTGCACCACAACAAGGAGGTCACGCTCAAGCTCCAGATCGAGGTCAGCCAGATCACCGGCTACCAGGATGGCGGCGGCGGTCAGCGGCAGCCGATCATCGGCACGCGCACGATCGAGTCGACCATCCGGCTGAAGGACGGCGAGACCAACTTCCTCGCCGGCCTGATCCGCACCGACGAGGTCCAGGGCGAGACCGGCATCCCCGGACTCTCCGACATCCCGATCATCGGCCGGCTGTTCGGCAAGTCGACGAGCAACATCAAGCGCAGCGACGTCATGCTGACACTGACCCCGCACATCATCCGGACGCCCGAGATCACCGCCGGCGACCTCATGCCGATCTGGGTCGGCACGGAGTCGAACATCTCCTTCCGCGGCGGCACGCCGCGGGTCGAATCGGAGGCCGAGGGGCCGTTCGACGACGGCCAGTCTTCGGCCGAGGCGGAGGAGAAGATCCGCGAGCAGGTCCAGCGGCTGCCTCGTGGGCTGCGCGAGCCGGCCCTGGGCGGCAGCGGTCCTGCCGCGGCCGAGCCGTTCGGAGGCGTGACCCTGGCGCCGGGCGGAGCGCCCTCGAATCCGTTCGCGACACCGCAGCAGCAGAAGACCGAACCGAGCGACGAAGAGCAGCCGGACGGGGGGTCGGCGAGCTTCGACGCGTCTGCGGACGAGGGCCGTTCTCTCGATCTGATTGCCAGCAGCGGGGAGTCTTCCTTCGGTTCCGGAAGCGCCCGGCTGCGCCTGTTGCCGCAGCTCGCGTCCGTCGACGAGGGGGAGAGCTTCGAGATGGTGGTCGAGATCGCGACGACCTCGCCGGTAGCCCACGTTCCGATGACGCTCTCCTGGGACCCCGCACTGCTCACGCTGGAAAAGGTCGTCCCCGGAGACTTCCTGGGCGGCGCCCGCAATGCGGCCTATACGAGCGACACCACGATTCCCGGCGAGCTCACGGTCACGGCCGATCGTGTCGAGGGCGCTTCTGGCGTGGCCGGCAACGGCGCGCTGGTGCGGGTCCGCTTCCGTTCCCTGACCGGGGGCTTCGCCACGGTCGCCGTCGCCGCCGGGAAGGTCCTGGACGCCGACCTCTACGACCTCGCAGCTGGCGCGGCCCCGCCGAGCGAGGTCGAGATCCGCGCCGCCGCGGACTCGGCGCCGGCGCTCCAGCCGGCCCTGGCACCGGTCGGCGAGCCGGACGGGGGTTCATGAAATCGAGTCGCGGCTTCACCCTGACCGAGCTCCTGGTCGTGTGCGCGGTGCTCTCGATTCTCGCCGGGGTGACCTTCCCGACGGTCAAGTACACCCGCAAGCGGATGAAGGAGATCGAGCTTCACGCGCAACTGCGCGAGATGCGCTCGGCGATCGACGAGTTCAAGCGCTACAGCGACGCCGGCTTTCTGCCCATCGACTTCGGCACCGACGGCTATCCGAAGGACCTCGAGGTCCTGGTCGAGGGCGTCGATGTCGTCGGGCAGATCGACAAGAAGGCGCGATTCCTGCGCCGCATCGGCGTCGACCCGATGACCGGCGACGACGAATGGGGGCTACGCAGCTATCAGGACGAGCCCGACTCGTCGAGCTGGGGCGGGGAGAATGTCTACGACGTGTATTCGCTGTCGGGAGGTACGGGACTGAACGGGATCCCCTACTCGCAATGGTGAACCTGCCGAAGAGGGGCCAGCGCGGTTTCACGCTGCTCGAGCTGATCATCGTCGTGGCGATCATCGGCATCCTGGCGACGATCGCCATGCCGGCGTTGAAGGACATGCCACGCCGGGCGAACGAGTCGGTGCTGAAGACCAACCTGCGGACGATTCGCGACCTGATCGACCAGTACTACGGCGACCAGGGTCACTATCCGGAGAGCCTCGACGTGCTGGTCGAGAAGGGCTATGTCCGGATGGTCCCGTACGATCCGCTGACCAAGAGCGCCACCACCTGGAAGCTCATCTACGAGGAGCCCGATCCCCTGGCCGAGCCCGCCGAGACCGACCTGCCCGAAGGCGGAGAGCCGGGGATCATCGACGTGCGTTCCGGCTCGCCGCTGGTCGCGCTCGATGGCACCCCCTATGACACCTGGTAGCCGAACCGGGCTTCGGCCCGGGGGAAGGGCGGAGGGGGCGGGTCGCCGCCCGACGCCGCCCGGCGGCGCCCGGAAGCGTGGCGACGAGGGCTACAGCCTGGTCATGGTGGTGATGCTCATCACCGTCCTCAACATCATGGTCGCAATCGCGCTTCCCATGTGGAGCGGCATGATCCGGCGCGACAAAGAGGAGGAGCTGATCGCGCGCGGTCTGCAGTACGCCGAGGCGATCCGCGTCTTTCAGCGCCGCTTCGGCCGGCTGCCGGTGCAGCTCGACGAGCTGATCAAGGTCGAGCCGCGCTCGATCCGGCGGCTCTGGGAGGATCCGATGACCGGCAAACAGGATTGGATCCTGATCTTCGAGGGCACCCCCCCGGGGGGAGCGGGCTCTCCCGGTATCGACCCGCAGACCGGATTGCCGCTGCCGCCTGCCGGAACCGATCCGCAGAATCCGCCGGGCTCCGGGGACGAGAATCTGCCGCCGCCGGTCGGACCGATCCGGGGCGTGCGGAGCCGGGCGACGGGGGAAGCCTTCAAGGTCTTCCTCGACCAGTCGGAGTACTCTGCCTGGGAGTTTCGCTCCGACCTCTTCTCGCGCTTTCGCGCGGCACCTTCGGAGAACGGTATCCCCCGCGTCTCGGCGCTCACTCTCGGGCGGCCGTTCCGCTATTCGAACACCGGCGCCGGGCAAGGCCCCGGCCAGTTTCCGCCCCCGGGCGGCCCGGGAAAGCCCGCTCCGGGGACGCAGAGGCCGACCCTGCGAGCGCAGCCTCAGCCCCCGCCTCCCGGCGAGAAGGAGTGACCGTGGATCTCCCGACCGTGCGTATCCGCCGCTGGCCTCACGCCGGCGATCTGCCGCTGCCTGCGCCGGCCACCGCCGGCAGCGCCGGCGCCGACCTGCGGGCAGCGGTCGACGAGGAGCTCATCCTCGCGCCGGGGGGGCGCGCTCTCGTCCCGACCGGCTTCAGCGTCGAGATCCCGGCCGGCTGGGAGGGGCAGGTCCGGCCGCGCAGCGGCCTCGCCGCCCAGTTCGGACTGACGCTGCTCAACTCGCCGGGCACCATCGACAGCGACTATCGCGGAGAGGTCCGCGTGCTGTTGATCAACCACGGCTCCGAGCCGTTCACCGTGCGCCGCGGCGAGCGGCTCGCGCAGCTGGTCGTCGCACCCGCCCCGCGCATCCGTTTCGTCGAAGTCGAGGATCTCGCTCCGAGCCCGCGCGGCGAAG
This sequence comes from Thermoanaerobaculia bacterium, assembly GCA_018057705.1. Taxonomy (NCBI): domain Bacteria; kingdom Pseudomonadati; phylum Acidobacteriota; class Thermoanaerobaculia; species Thermoanaerobaculia bacterium. The sequence goes on from JAGPDF010000033.1 coordinate 36,214, forward strand.
GCGGCTTCGGCTCGACCGGCCGCGGCTGAGTCTTCGGACCCCGGGCGCTAGCGCTCCGGTGGTTCCGGATCGGGCTTGGCCACCAGCCCGAGCAGCAGGTCGTGAACCAAGGTGCGCAACTCCAGCGTGTACTCCGTGACGTCGCGCAGCCGGTCCTCGATCTGCTCGAGGCTGGCGCGTCCCGGTCCGGCGCCGCGGGCGCGCAACCGGTAGGAGAGCCGGTCGTCCAGAGACTCGAGCCGGTCATGCACATCCTTGAGGCGTTTTGGGTCCATACCCTTACCTCGCTGGTTGACCTTGCTGTTCGGACGCCGGCAGCTCGAGGACGTAGTCGACGAGGAGCTCGATATCGCCGAGCTCGAGCTTGTGGGAGAACGCCGGCATCGAGCCCGAGCCCTGGCTGATGCGCAGGTAGAGCGGTCCGCGCGCCTTGCGGCGCAGGAGCGGCGAGCGCTGAAGGTCGCTGTTGGGAGAGAGCGCGACCATCCGCGGGTCCCCCCGGCCGTCGTCGCCGTGGCAGCGGGCGCAGTGCTCGGTATAGAGGTCGGAGGCGCTCTTGCCGGAGGTCGGCGGTCCGCAGCCGGCGACCCCGGGCACGACGGCGGCCGCGAGCGCGCAGAGCGCGAAGCCGGCCCGGTGGCCGGAGCGTCTGGCGATCGCGGCGCGCGCCGCGATCGTCGCGCGCCGGATGCGCCCCGGACTCACTGGGCGGCCTCCCCGCGGAGCTTGCGCAGGTAGCCTAAAAGGGCGCGCATCTCTTCGCGCGTCAGGTTGTCGCGTGCCGGCATCTTGCCGAAGATCCCCTCGCGGATGATGGTCTCGATCGTCCCGTCGTCGCCGTAGTTTCTCCAGCTGTTGTCGGTCAGGTCGGCAAACTCCTCGCTCATGTAGCGGGCCGTGTTGCCGCGCCCGTCGACGCCGTGGCAGGTGGCGCAGTGGCGGCGATAGACCCGTTCTCCCGGGTCCTTGGGTCCGACAAGCCCGCAGCCCGAGGTCGCGAGGGCGAGCGCCGGGAGCAGCAGGCCGAGCGAGAGGAGCGATCGGAGCGATCGGAACGATCGGAGCGATCGGTGCGAGCGGTGCGAGCGCAGTGACTGGCGTGAGCGCCGGAGGCCGGCAAACGGGTTCACCGCGTCATTCCTTCGGCCGCCGGTGGATGAGCATGGTCGTCGCCTGGTCGCGCGGGCGGATGACGATCTCGTCGATGTCGACGTGCGACGGCCGGGTCGCCACCCAGCGCACCGCCTCGGCGATGTCCTCGGCGCAGAGCGGCGTCATCCCTTCGTAGACCTTCTTCGCGCGCTCCCGGTCGCCCTCGAAGCGCACCAGCGCGAACTCGGTCTCGGCGAGCCCCGGCAGGATCTCGGTCACCCGCACCGGCTGGCCGAGGAGCTCGAGACGCAGCGTCCGGGTGAGAGCGTGCAGGGCGTGCTTCGAGGCGGCATAGCCGCCGCCGCCGGGATAGGTCTCGACGCCGGCGATCGAGCCGAGGTTGACGATCAGGCCGTCGCCAGAGGCGACGAGCTGCGGCAGGAGGGTGCGCGTCATGCGCAGCACGCCGAGAACGTTGAGCTCGAACATGGCGCGCCACTTGTCATCGACCGAGGCGGCGAGACTCTCGGCGCCGAAGGCGTTGCCGGCGTTGTTCACCAGCACGTCGACCCTGTCGAGCGTGCCGCAGAACGCCGCGACGCTCGCCTCATCCGTGACGTCGAGCGCCTGGTAGCGCGCCCCCAGCGGCTCGGCGATCGCCGCCAACCGCTCCACCCGCCGCGCCCCGAGCACGACCGAAAACCCCTCGCCCGCCAGCGCCCGCGCCGTCGCCGCTCCGAAGCCCGAGCTCGCCCCCGTCACCACCGCCACGCGACCCGTATTCACGCTGTTCATCGGCATGGAAGTGTACCCGATGGCCGGCGCAGCCAGGGTGAACTGTCTCGCTCGATGCTCTCGGCTAAGGCGCTGCCGACGGGCAGAGGTCGGCGAGGAAGCAGTTGGCGCAGAGAGGTTTGCGGGCGTTGCAGATCTTCCTGCCGTGGTCGATGAGGAGGTGGGAGAGGAGGGTCCAGTCGGGGCGCGGGAAGAGGGGGATCAGGTCCTGTTCGATCTTCACCGGGTCGGTGGCGCGGGTGAGGCCGAGGCGGCCGGCGAGGCGGCCGACGTGGGTGTCGACGACGACGCCTTCGTTCATGCCGAAGGCGTTGCCGAGGACGACGTTGGCGGTCTTCCGGCCGACGCCGGGGAGCTGCACCAGCTCGGCCATCGTGCGCGGCACCTCGCCGCCGTGGCGCTCGATAAGGGCTCGGCCGAGGCCCTGCAGCGACTTCGCCTTGTTGCGGAAGAAGCCGGTGGATTGAATCAGCCCTTCGAGCTCCCCGGTGGAGATCTCCGCGTAGTGCGCGGGCGTCGGACAGGCCGCGAAGAGCGCCGGAGTGACCATGTTGACCCGCACGTCGGTGCACTGCGCCGAGAGGACCGTGGCGACGACGAGCTCGAGTGCGTTGCGGTGGTCGAGGGCGCAATGCGCTTCCGGATACGCGGTCTTGAGCCGCGCCAGGATCTCCCCGGCCCGCGCCGCGCGCTCCGCGGCCGACTCGCGCGGGCGCTTCGCGCGCGGGCCCGCGCTCGCCTTCGCTTTCTGAACCAGGACTAGTCCTTGTCGAACAGCGCCCGCAGGAGCATGTTGTAGATCGCGAGGAAGAGGCCGCCCGCCATCGCCCAGAGGAAGCTGTCGACGCGGAAGCCGGCGAGGAAGAAATCGACCAGCCAGACCATCAGGCCGTTGATCACCAGGAAGAAGAGGCCCAGCGTCACGACGACGAACGGCAGCGACAGGAGCGTCACGATCGGTTTGACCAGCAGGTTCACCGCCCCGAGGACGAAGCCAGCGAGCAGCAGATAGAGCAGGCCGCCGTCGTAGTGGATGCCGGGCAGCAGCTTCGATGCGGCCCAGAGACCCAGGCCGTTCAGCACGATGCGGACGAGAAGGCTCATTCTGAGGCTCCTTCGGAAGGGGGAGGTTCCGCCTGGCGTTCGCGCGCGATACGCCAGGCCTGTTCGGCAACCCTGCGGTCGTTGGCGTGCGAGAGTCGGGAGATCGCCTCCTGCCAGGTGAACCAGCGCGCGGTCACCACCTCGCGCGGCTCGAAGTCGGCCTCGCTGCCGCTCTCGTAGGTGAGCAGGAAATAGTCGACATGCTTGCGGATCCGGTGGACGCCGCGCTCGACGAAGGTGTAGTCGACGCCGGAAAGGGCCGCGACGATCGAGCCGGTGACGCCGGTCTCCTCGCGCACCTCGCGCACCGCCGCCTCCGCCGGCAGCTCGCCGGCCTCGAGATGACCCTTCGGCAGCTGCCAGCGGCGGCCGCCGGCGGTCGCGATCAGCAGGACCTCGTCGCCGCGCATCACCAGTCCGCCGGCGGAGTGCTGCTCGCTCGCGACCGTCGAGGGGGAGGAAGGCTTCACGGGCTCAACCGATCGCACCGCCAGACCCCCTCCTCGAGGAGGAAGCGGCGGCGCTCGTGGAGTCGGCTCTTCTTGCCCTGCCAGAACTCGATCGCCCCCGGCCGCAGGAGATAGCCCCCCCAGTGCGGGGGGCGCGGGATCGACCGGCCGAAGTAGCGCGACTCGGTTGCGATCACCTTGCGCAGCAGCGCGAAACGCGAATGGAGCGGCTGACTCTGCGCCGATGCCCAGGCGCCGAGCTGCGAGCCGCGCGGTCGGGTGAGGAAATAGGCGTCGGACTCGGCGGCGGAGAGGCGCTCGATCGCCCCCTCGGCGCGCACCTGCATCTCGAGCCAGGCCCAGTGCCAGCAGAGCGCGGCGCGCGGATTCTCTTCGAGCTCGCGCCCCTTGCGGCTCTCGTAATTGGAATAGAACAGGAATCCGCGCTCGTCGACCCCCTTGAGCAGCACCATCCGGGCGCTCGGCGCGCCCGAAGCATCGGCCGTGGCGAGCGTCATGGCGGTCGGATCGGTCGGCGCATCCTGGGAGATCCGCGCGAAGAGGGCTTGGAATTCGGCGATTGGATCCAGGAGATCCAGCGAATCGTCGCCGGCGCGTCCGTCGTGGGGCGGCGTGGCCATCAGTTCGCCGGGCTCTCCGGTTCGTTTGCGGTCCAGGCCGGCAGCGTCGAAGGGTCGACCCCGACCGAGGCGACCGCCGCCTCCCAGACCGCCTCCGTCGTGTCGCCGAAGACGAGGTCGGGATCGACCGGCGCGACCAGCCAGTCGTTGCGCAGGATCTCGCTCACCAGCTGTCCGTTGCCCCAGCCGGCATAACCCAGAAAGAGGCGGAAGCGGTAGGGCGGCCGTCCGGCGAGCGTCGCGAGCTCGCCGATGTGCTGCGTCAGGTGGATGCCCGGATAGACCTCGGTCGCCGCCTCGAGGGGCGGCAGTTCGTCTCCCGCGCCGGAGTAGAGGACGGTGCCCACCTGCGGCTGCACCGGCCCGCCGAACTGCGCCAGCTCGTCGACGTCCCCTCCCCAGGGGAGCTTCAAGTCGGTGAGGATCTCGGCCACCTTGAGCTCGGTCCGGCGATTGACGATGAAGCCGAAGCTCCCTTCGTCCTCATGGGCGAGCAGCAGGATGACGCTCTTGCGGAAGAACGGATCGGCCACCTGGGGCATGGCGAGGAGCAGCAGCGGCGGGACAAGAGCGGACGGCGACGGCACCCGGAGATTCTATCCGCTCCCGGGCCGGCATTCCCGGCGCGGCGCTTCAGCGCAGACGCCCGGCGCCGAGCACGAAATCGACGAGGCTGCCGAGCATGTCGAGCCAGTGCCTCTCCGGACTCTGTTCCACCTCCAGGTCCTGGAGCTCCTTCTTCGCCCTCGCCGCGCGCCGCTCGGCCTCGCGACGTTCCTCGGCGAGGCGTGCTTCGCTCCTTCCGAGGCCCCCGGCCCGGATCCAGGCGAGGACGCCGTCGAGCTCCGCGGCATCGAACCAGAGCCCGTCCGTGCCGCAGACGTCGATCACGATGCCGGAGGCGCCGGCGAAGTTCCGCCGGATCATGAGCTTTTGGCAGACTGGACAGGGGCGGTAGGCGACCGGCGCCGCCGTGCGCGCCGCGCCCGGCGGCACCGCGCTGACCGGTGCCTGAGGCCGGGCGAGCGATTCCGCGACGACTTCACGCCGGGCGCGCTGTTGCAGCGATTCGAAGGTCGTGTGCCCGAGCCAGATGCCGGCGCAGCTGCCGCATTCGAGCATCGCCAGGGCGGTGGCGGCGTCCGGGATCCGCCGGCTGGAGAGCGGGCGCGCCGGCCTGCAGGAGGGGCAGGAGAACTCGGTACGCTCTCCGACCACCCCCTCGGGCGCGATCTCGCTGCCGCAGGCGTGGCAGAAACGCTGGCGGTCGCCGATCCGCGAAGCGCAGACCGGACAGATCGTGTTGCGCGCCCCCTCCCCGAGGGCAAACGGCGCGGCGCAGAAGGTGCAGTTCACCGCGCCGGCCGCCCGGGGCGCGCCGCACGCGGCGCAGCGCACGACCGGCGCCTCCTGCGGCGCGCTCGCGGGCACTTCGAGCAGGGCGCCACACAGGCAATGAAAGCGTTCCCCCGGCGCGAGCTCGCCGGCGTCGAACTGCTTGCAGCAGCTCCCGCAGCGCACCAGTCGGCGGTACTTCGTCTGCGGTTTCGCGGCCTTCTGCGGGCGGCCGGGCCGGCCGGGTCCTTCGGGAGGGGCGGGAGGGGCGGGAGGCGCGGGGCGCCCGGGGCGTTTGGGACGGTCGGCTGGCGGTGCGGGGGAATCGGACATGGGCGCTCGCAGGGAGAGTCTAACCGCGAGCGTGCGATATCGTTCACCGGCAGCTTGCAAGTCCGCCGCTTCGGGAAGGGAGCCCACCCCATGCAAGACAGTTTCGGTAGCCACGGTACCCTCGCAGTCGGGGGAGAGAGCCTGAAAATCGCCCGCCTCGCCGCCCTCGAAAAGCGCGGCTACGACCTTTCCCGCCTGCCCTACGCGCTCAAGATCCTGCTCGAAAACCTCCTGCGGCGCGAGGACGGCAAGGTCGTCTCGGCCGACGAGATCGACTTTCTCTGCGGCTGGGATCCGGCGGCCGCGCCGTCGCGCGAGATCGCCTTCATGCCCGGGCGCGTCCTGCTCCAGGATTTCACCGGCGTCCCCGCTGTGGTGGACTTGGCCGCGATGCGCGATGCAATGGCGGCGATGGGTGGTGATCCCAATCGCATCAACCCGCTGCAGCCGGTCGAGCTGGTTATCGACCACTCGGTGCAGGTGGACGAGTACGGCAGCGAGGCGGCGCTCCTCCTCAACAGCCGGAAGGAGTTCGAGCGCAACCACGAGCGTTACCTCTTCCTGCGCTGGGGGCAGAAGGCGTTCCGCAATTTCCGCGTCGTGCCGCCGGCGACCGGCATCGTGCATCAGGTGAATCTCGAGTACCTGGCGCGGGTCGTCATGCAGGAGGATGGCTGGGCGTACCCCGACACCCTCGTCGGCACCGACTCGCACACGACGATGATCAACGGCCTGGGGGTGCTGGGCTGGGGCGTCGGCGGTATCGAGGCCGAGGCGGCGATGCTCGGCCAGCCGGTCTCGATGCTGATTCCCCAGGTCGTCGGCTTCCGTCTCACCGGGCGGCTGCCGGAGGGGGCGACCGCGACCGACCTCGTGCTCACGGTGACCCAGATGCTGCGCAAGAAGGGGGTCGTCGGCAAGTTCGTCGAGTTCTTCGGCCCCGGCCTCGAGAATCTCCGGCTCGCCGACCGCGCGACGATCGCCAACATGGCTCCCGAGTACGGCGCGACCTGCGGCCTGTTCCCCGTCGACGCCGTGGCGATCGACTATCTGCGCTTCAGCGGCCGCTCGGAGGCCGCCGTGGCGCTCGCCGAGGCCTACATGAAGGAACAGGGCCTCTTCCATACCGCCGCGACGCCGGAAGCGGTCTACACCGACACCCTGGCGCTCGACCTCGGCACGGTCGAGCCCTCGCTCGCCGGGCCCCGGCGCCCGCAGGACCGCGTGGCGCTGCGCGATGTCAAGCCGAGCTTCCTCAAGGAGCTGCCGTCGCTCATGTCCGGCCGGGCGGTGGCGAAGACAGCGCGCGCCGAGACCGTCGGCCGGTGGGAGGGCGAAGGCGGCAATCCGGATCCCGCCGCGCTCGCCGAAGAGGCTCCCGCCGAGATCGAGACCACCTGGAACGGCGAGGTCTGCCGGTTGCGTCACGGCTCGGTGGTCATCGCGGCGATCACCTCCTGCACCAACACCTCGAACCCTTCGGTGATGCTCGCCGCGGGCCTCGTGGCGAAGAAGGCGGTCGAGAAGGGGCTGCGGACCCGGCCGTGGGTGAAGTCGAGTCTCGCGCCCGGCTCCAAGGTGGTCACCGACTACCTGCGCGAGGCCGGCCTCGACGTCTATCTCGACACCCTCAAGTTCAACACCGTCGGCTACGGTTGCACGACCTGCATCGGCAACAGCGGCCCGCTGCCGCCGCCGATCGTCGAGGTGATCCAGGAGCACGATCTGGTCGCCGTCGCTGTGCTGTCGGGCAATCGGAACTTCGAGGGCCGGATCAGTCCGGACGTGCGCGCCAACTATCTCGCCTCGCCGCCGCTCGTCGTCGCCTACGCACTCGCCGGGCGGATCGACATCGATCTCGCGACCGAACCGCTGGGCACCGGCAGCGACGGTCAGCCGGTCTACCTGCGCGACGTCTGGCCGAGCCAGGCGGAGATCGAGCAGGCGGTCGCGACGGCGGTGAAGTCGGAGATGTTCGTCCACCAGTACGCCGACGTTTTCGCCGGCGACGAAGCCTGGAGCACGCTCGCCGTGCCGGAAGGCGAGACCTTCGCCTGGCAGGGCGACTCGACCTACGTCAGGAAGCCCCCTTACTTCGAAGGCATGACCCTCGACCCGGCGCCGGTGACCGACATCTCCGGTGCGCGCTGCCTCGCGGTGCTCGGCGATTCGATCACCACCGACCACATCTCGCCGGCCGGCTCCATCAAGAAGGACAGCCCGGCCGGCAGGTACCTCGAGGAGCACGGCTGCGGCCCGGCCGACTTCAACTCCTACGGCTCCCGGCGCGGCAATCACGAGGTGATGGTGCGCGGCACCTTCGCCAATGTGCGCATCCGCAACCGGATGACGCCCGACATCGAGGGCGGCGCCACGGTCCATCTGCCCGAGGCCACGCCGATGTCGATCTACGATGCCGCCGCGCGCTACGCGTCGGAAGGTGTGCCGCTGGTCGTCCTCGCCGGCAAGGAGTACGGCTCCGGCTCGTCGCGCGACTGGGCGGCGAAGGGGCCGGCGCTCCAGGGCGTGCGCGCCGTCATCGCCGAGTCGTACGAACGCATCCATCGCTCGAACCTGATCGGCATGGGGATCGTGCCGCTCGAGTTTCCGGCGGGCGAGAGCGCTGCGAGCCTCGGGCTCACCGGCTTCGAGACCTTCGCGATCCGCGGCCTTCAGGCGGCGCTCGCGAGCGGCTTCACGGTCGGGCTCGAGGTCGAAGTGGAGGCCCTTCGTCCGGCGACCCCTGCGGCCCCGGGTACCCCGGAGACGCTGGTGCCCAGCGCCATCCACTTTGCCGCCCGCGTGCGCCTCGACACGCCGCAGGAGGTCGAGTATTACCGGCACGGTGGCATCCTGCAGTACGTTCTCAGGCAATTGCTCGCGACTTGAGCCGATGTCGAGCCCGATGTCGAGCCGATGCCGCGCCCCGCTGAAGGCGCGGGAGGGGAGATAGGGGCGGGATGCGCCTGTTCCTGACCGGCGCCACCGGCTACATCGGCACCGCCCTCTGCCTGCGGCTGCGCGCCGAGGGGCACGAAGTGCGGGCGCTGGTGCGCGCTACCAGCGCCCGCAAGACGCTCGAGCTCCTGAACGAGATCGGCGTCGCCACCTTCGCCGGCGACCTCCGCGACCGGTATTCGATGCGCGAAGGGATGTCGGGGGCGGACTGGGTCATCCATGCCGCCGCCGAGCTCGACCTTCAGGCGTCGGACGAAGGCATGGCCGCGGCGAACGTCGAGGGCTCCGAGAACGTCGCCTCGCTCGCCTCGAAGCTCGGTGTCCCCCGGTTTCTCTCGATCTCGTCGATGGCCGCCTGGGGCGGCAGCCCCGCCGATGGGACTCCTGCGAACGAAGCGTCGCCTCCCCAGCTGCCGTTGCCGACGCGCTACTGCGCCACGAAGGCGGCCGGCGAAGCGCGGGTGCAGCAGTGGGCGCGGCAGGGCCTCAAGGTCAACACCGTCTTCCCCAGCCTGGTCTACGGCCCGCCGGGCAAGAAGCAGGGCGCGAACACGCTCCTCAGGGCGCTCCTGCTCGGCCGCTTCCCGGCGCTCATCGCGCCGGAAAAGAAGACCAGCTGGGTCTTCCTCGACGATCTGGTCGACGGCATCGTGCGGGTCATGGACCAGGCGCCGCCCGGCCGCGGCTATCTCATGGCCGGCGAGGCCTGGACGGTGCGCGAGCTCGCCCACCGGGTCGCCGCGTTCGCGGGAACGAATCCGCCGAAGCGCGAGCTCTCGGTCCGCACCGCGCGTCTCCTCTTCCGCCTCGCCGGCCCGTTCCTCAAGCTCGCCGGCCGGCCGCTGCCGATCCCGCTCGAGCAGCTGGCGTCGCTCGACCGCCACTGGAACTTCGACGACACCCGCGCCCGCACCGAGCTCGGCTGGCACCCGCGCGGCCTCGAAGAGGGCCTCGCCATCACCCTCGACTACCTGCGCAAGCAGGAGGCGGCGA
>JAGPDF010000034.1 GCA_018057705.1 Thermoanaerobaculia bacterium
GAAATGGTGGAGCGGAAGGGATTCGAACCCTCGACCCCCGCGATGCGAAGGTGGTGCTCTCCCAGCTGAAGAGCCACTCTGATGCGCCGTGGGCCTGCGGGCGGCGGTCAGGCGCTCGGTTCCGCGGCGGGCGGCCACGGTCCGCCTGGCGGCCAGGTTCCTTCGCGCCGGGTGGCCTCGCGCACGTCGCCGAGCACCGGGGACAGGAACGCGGAAAGCGCTTGCGCGAACTCGACTCCTGGATCGGTGGCCAGGGTGAGTCCCGCGCGTCGGGCAAAGGCCCTAACCTGGACAGGACGCGAGGGATTCTCCCAGTAGGCCGCCGTCAGTCCTAGCGGCTCCTCTTCCGGAATCGGCGTGTGCCGTCTATCGAACGTCCTGCGAATAGCCTCGGTGAGGGTCGCCCGATCGAATTCGAAGTGGCTCGCCAGATGGTGCAGATCGAAGAAGTCCTTGATGCGGCTGTTGCGGTCGCCGAGGACGACCATGGCCTCGAGCTTCTCTGCAACGACGGCCTCGCGCGGGTAGGCCAGAATCCGGGGTGGGGGAAAGTCGAGCAGGGCCGGATACAGAAACGACCGGGCCGCAGGCCAAACCGAGTCACCGAGTCCCATGTCGATCTGCAGGGTCAGCCGCGCGGTGCCGCAATGTGCCATGAGGGTCACTCTCGTGCCGGCGTACTCGTCCTCGGCGCGGATCGGCTCGATCCGAATGGCGCCAGCGTCGAAGACGATGCCGTCCGGTTCCGCCGCAACCCCGCAGATCGCCTCCACGTCGCGGCGGATGGCCGCCTGCGAGCCATCGCCCTGGCGCAGGAGATCGAGATCCCGCGTAGCTCGGTAGGGCTGATCCGACCAGAGGCGAAGGAGCATGGCGCCCTTGAGCACGAAGCGCTCGCGAGCTTCGGACTTTCCAAGTCGGTAGAGGAAACGCTCGAAACAGAAGCTCGTGAGGAGCGTCTGATAGACGTCGCCGCTCTCTCGCGCCCGATGGAGCAGGCGCGCGGCGACGGAGGCCGGGAGGTTGCTCCTGCCCCCGCTCATGCGATCGCGTCCATGTAGGGTTGCATGACACGCGACACCCGGCAGATCTTCGCGTAGCGTGCGAGCTCGGCCGCGCGGCCCCGGTGCAGCCGGCCGAAATCGCGCAGCGCCTCGACAGCGACATCCACACCGACCTTGTTGCGGTACTTGAAGCAGTCGGCGACTGTCTTGGCAGCCGAGTAGACGCGAACCTTGACGCCCTCCAGCCGATGGGTCTCGATGCCCTCGGTGAGCGCCGGACCCGAGAAGCGCGCGACCCGCAGGCGCGGGTAGTCGAGTTTCGGCCGGCGCGCCTTTTCGGGCAGCGCGATCCAGATCTCAGCCGGGGCCTGCGTCGTCAGCTCATGGAAGCGCAGCGCCGTGAGCAGGCAGAAGATCCCACCCGGCACGCGCTTGGCGACGTGGGCGAGGGTGTGTTCGGCGGTGATGGGGTGATTTCCGGCAACGTAGATCCCGCGTGCTTGGCGCTCGACCAGACCCTTGCGTACGAGGCGGTAGAGCTGACCGCGGGGGATGCCGTGCGACTCGAGCTCCGAGGCACGCACGATACCGAGTCGCCGGATCACCCGCATAGCCTGAGTCTCGATCGGAGTGGCCGTCATCGACTGGATGATACAAAACGTCGACCATTACATACAAGACCCGACGAATTGTAGCACCAGTGTCGCAGAGCAGGCCTTTGCAGCAGAGTGAGATCGATGGTGGGGCACCTCTGAGACTTCGAACACCCCCCGCGGGTCGTCGGTGACGCCTTCGACCATCCGCCGGGGCGGATCGGGCGTACGCTAGACAGAGAGAGACATGAGCGAACGCATCCTCATCGCCGGCGGAACAGGACTCATCGGACGCGCGCTCGCGGCTCGTCTCGCCGCTTCCGGCAGGGAGGTCGTGCTGCTGTCGCGCTCGGCGTCCGCGAAGGCAGGTGAGCGCGAGCTGCCTCCCGGTTGCCGGCTCGCGGCCTGGGACGGTCGCACGGCGAAGGGCTGGGGTGAGCTCGCTTCCGGCGCCGAGGCGATCGTCAATCTGGCCGGGGAGTCGATCGCGGGCGGGCGCTGGAGCGCGGGGCGCAAGGCGCGCATCGTGGATAGCCGGCTGCAGAGCACGGCCGCCGTCGTGGAGGCGATCGCGCAGGCGAAGCGGCCACCGCGGGTCCTGCTGCAGGGATCGGCGGTCGGTTTTTACGGCGACCGGGCCGACGAGCTCCTGCCCGAGGAGGCGGACGCGGGCGGTGGCTTCCTCGGCGAGACCGCCCGGGCCTGGGAGGCTGCGAGCGCCCCGGCGGAGAGCTTCGGCGTGCGCCGCGTGCTGGCGCGGACGGGGGTCGTCCTGGCGCGCGAGGGCGGTGCCTTCCCCAAGATGGCGCTGCCGTTCCGGCTCGGCGCCGGCGCCATTCTGGGATCGGGGAAGCAGTGGATGCCCTGGATCCATCTCGCCGACGAGATTGCGGCCCTCGAGTTCCTGATCGGGAACGAAGCGGCCCACGGCGCGGTCAATCTCGCCGCGCCGGCGCCGGAGACGCAGGCCGCCTTCTCGCGCCAGCTGGCGCGGGCGCTCCACCGGCCGCTCCTTGTCCGGGCGCCCGCCTGGACAATGCGTGCCGCGCTCGGCGAGATGGCCGACCTGGTGCTCGCCAGTCAGCGGGTGGTGCCGCAGCGGCTCCTCGACCTCGGTTTCCGGTTCCGCTATCCGGCCCTCGCAGCGGCGCTCGGCGATCTCTGCCGCCGGGATGAAGGCGAGGCGACGCGATGAGCTTCTGGGTCGTGCTCGGGCACGCCGCACCGGTTCTCGCCATCTACCTCACCCTCGGCTGGCTGGTGAGCGTGCGGCTTCGCGACGCGAGCATCGTCGACGTGATGTGGGGACCGGGCTTCGCTCTCGTGGCGGCGGTGGGCGCCTGGGGTGGAGCGGGCGATCCGGCCCGCAAGCTTCTCGTGCTGGCGATGGTGAGCGTCTGGAGTCTGCGGCTCGCCATCCACATCTTCCTGCGCAATCTCGGTAAGGGCGAGGACTACCGCTATCGGGCGATGCGAAAGAATCAGGGTCCGCACTTCGCCTGGCTCTCGCTGTTCACGGTCTTCGGCCTGCAGGGGGCGCTGCTGCTACTCGTCGCCATGCCGCTGGTCGCCGCGGCGAGCGTCGCCGGGCGCTCCGCCGGTGCGGGATTCGCAGGCGCAGGGCTCGGCCCCTTCGACTTCGCCGGCCTCGCGCTCTTCCTCGTCGGCTTCCTCTTCGAGGCGGTCGGCGACGCGCAGCTCGCGAACTTCAGGGCGAATCCGGCGAACCGCGGCAAGGTCTGCGATGTCGGTCTGTGGCGCTACAGCCGGCACCCGAACTACTTCGGCGACGCGACGCTCTGGTGGGGCTTCTATCTCGTGGCTTGCGGCGTGCCGGGAGGCGCGTGGACGATCGCCAGTCCGCTCGTGATGACCGTGCTGCTGCTCAAGGTCTCCGGCGTGGCGCTTCTCGAGCGCGGCCTCAGCTCGACCAAGCCCGGCTACGCCGCCTACATCGCCCGCACCAGCGCCTTCCTCCCCTGGTTTCCCAAGCGCCTGCGTTCGAGCTGACCTGTCGGCAGGGCGCCGAAGAGAGGACCGCTAGACGAGAAACTGCGCCCGCAGCTCGGCGGCGACCTCTTCGCAGATCTCGGGGCGGGTGTAGACCCGGTAGCGGTCGATCCGGGTCAGATGGCGGATGAAGTGGCTGGCACTCTCCATCGACTCGAGGTGGCCGTCGCGATAGCGGACCCAGACGGGGCTGCCGCCCAGGCGATGGGGATCCTTGGCGGAACGGGCGACGAGAATCTCACCCGGACCGTAGTGCGCCCGGAGCGCGGGGAGGAGAGATTCGAACGCCTCGCTCTCGGCCTCCGAAAGGTGCTCGCGGGTCTCGAAGGCGAGCGGGAAGTGGCGGCGATGGACCACCGCCTGGGCGTGCTGGTTGTCCGAGGCCCGCATCGCCTCGAGCGTCGAGAGGTCGTCCTGGCGCAGAAAGTGCTCCGGATCGGCCGGCCACTGGCGGTTCGCGGCCCGCATCCATTCAGAGAGGTGCTGCTCGAGCGCCTTGCCGGTGACGTTGAAGTAGACCTGCGTGAACATGTAATAACGCGCCAGGACGAGCGCCTCGATGGCATGCACGCCGCCCTCTTCGACGCCGACGCCGAGCGCGCCGGTCTCGGGGTCCGAGACGACGGCCAGCGTGTCGAGCAGGCGGTCGAGGTCGTAGACGCCGTAGCGCACGCCGCAGTAGAGGCTGTCGCGCAGCAGGTAGTCCATCTTGTCCACGTCGAGCTCGCCCGAGATGATCTGCGCCAGGAATCGTCTCTCGGGCGGCACTTTGCCGCCGAGAAGCGCCGCGACATCGGCCGGCGCGATGCCGTCGCCGAGGCGATCGAACAGCGCCTGAATCTCGTCGGAGGCGAGGAGGCGCGCCGTCATCGCCTCGTGGTCGATGCCGCCCTCGAAGAGCTCCTCGGCCGAATGGCTGAAGGGCGCGTGCCCGGCATCATGGAAGAGCGCTGCGAGCCGCACCAGGCGGCGCGCCCGGCGGCGCTCGTCGGCGCCCAGCAGGCCCGGGCTCTTCCTGAGCAGGGCGTCGAGCATCCGGCCGGCGAGCGACATGGCGCCGAGCACGTGCGAGAAGCGGCTGTGCTCGGCGCCGGGATAGACGAGGAAGGTCAATCCCAGTTGATGGATGAAGCGCAGACGCTGGAGCGGACGACTGTCGACCAGCGCTGCTTCGAGCGCATCGGTTTCGATGAAGCCGTGAATCGGATCGCGAAGGGTGAGCACGTTGCGCCTCGGGGAACAATAGCGCAGCGGGCCGTCTGGAGATGGCCGAAAATGGGCGGAGATCGGGCCCAGGTGCGCGGGAGCGACCTCCCCGAAGCAGGAGCCCGGCGTCCTGCCGGTCAGGGTTCGGGCAGGAAGAGGTCGGGGATCGTCGAGCCGGGCTCGATGGCGGCCGAGAGGTCGGCCGTGCGGTCGAGAAAGAGCGCGGCGAGGAGCACCCCGGCGAGCGCTGCCGGGCGCCGCAGGGAGAGCGGCACGAAGCGCGCCGCGAGCAGGAGGAAGGTCGCGGCCGCAAGGGTCGCGAGATCGGCGCCGAGCGTCGCGCGCACCGGTGTCGAGAAGCCGAGGAGCGAGAACGGCAGCGCGACGCCGGCGAGCGGCGTGAGCCAACGTACCGGCCCCGCGGCGGCCTCGCCGGCGGCTAGCGCCAGCGGCAGACGAGAGAGGGCGGCGACCAGGAGGCCGGCGAGGCCCGCCGCCGGTCCGCGGCCGAG
Organism: Thermoanaerobaculia bacterium; assembly: GCA_018057705.1. Taxonomy (NCBI): domain Bacteria; kingdom Pseudomonadati; phylum Acidobacteriota; class Thermoanaerobaculia; species Thermoanaerobaculia bacterium. Next base: position 5,326 of record JAGPDF010000034.1, read on the forward strand.
GCGCAGCAGCTCGCCGGCGACGCTCGCTGCCGCGAGGAGCAGCAGCGCCAGGCCGGCGGCAATACGCCAGCCGGCCGGCTCGAGCCTGCGGTGGCCGGCGAGCAGCAGAAGATCGCACAGGGCGACGGCGACCGCGGAGAAGCCGACAGCGAGCGCCGGGATCGTGGCGGGCGGCCAGGAGAGTCCCCAGGTGAGCGCTGCGTCGATCCGTGCGCCCACGGTGAAGAGCGCCGCGAGGGCGGCGGCGAGGAGGAGTGGAGTCGCGACCAGCGCCCAGATCCGTTTGCTGTCGCCGACGCCCCGCGAAAGATCGCCCGGGAGGCTCCCGGAGGGGTCGTCGTCGGGTTTGGCGAGATGCCAGGGGACCACGACGTGCAGTCCCAGGACCAGCAACTGGAAGGCGAGCGCTAGCGCGGTCATCGGACGGAGCGATCGCTCTGCGACGCGACCTTCACGCAGCGCAGCGGCTCAGCAAGGCGCTCCACCCAGGGAGAGTCGGGAAGCCGGCCGAGCAGCTCGCACGCGGTCGCGCCGTCGGGAGGAAGCGGCCAATCGGGGGCGAGGTCGCAAAGCGGCGCCAGCACGAAGCGCCGCAGGCGCAGGCGGGGATGGGGAAGGAGCGGTGCCTCCCCGGAACGTTGCTCGTCGCCCAGCACGAGCAGGTCGATGTCGAGCGTTCGCGGCCCTTCGGGCAACTCGCCGGCGTTGCGCTCGCGGCCGAAATCGGCCTCGACCCGCTGGGTGAGCTCCAGGAGCTCACCGGCGGCGAGCCTCGTCGAACCGAGAACCACCGTGTTGAGGAACGGCGGCTGCGAGATTGCCGAGACCGGCTCCGTCCGATAGAGCGGCGCGACGTCGAGCGGTCCGAGCGTCGCTTCGAGCCGGACGAGCGCCTGTTCGAAGATCCGCCGGGAGTCGCCGAGATTGCTGCCCAGCGCGAGCGCGAACCGGCGCACAGGCTGCGCTGGTGGCGGTTGCAGCGCTCGCTGCGGTCGCCGCGGCGGGCTACTCCTCGTCGTCGTCGAAGTCGACCTCTTCCTCGACAACCCCTTCCGGCGCCTCGATCTCGTCGTCCGGGATGTCGTCGTCCGGCGTCACGACGAGATCGTCGTCCGCCTCGGGCACGGGCTTGGGCACGTCCTCCCGGCGCTTGCGCTTGGCTGCCGAGGACTCCGCCGCCAGCTCGGGCCGCTTGGCGTCCTTCTGGTTGGCGGCGCACTTCGGGCAGATGGGCGCGGGGCGCCCCATGTCGTAGAACTTCGCGCCACAGTTGTAGCACTCGTGTTTGGTACCCAGGTCGGCCATGCGTTCTCGAGCTCCTTGGGCCGGGTGACCCCGGCGAGTCCACGAACGTAGCAGCGCCCTAGCGGGCTGTCAACAATCCGGCGCGGGATAGTATGAACGGATGACGAGAAACCGCTCTGCGCGCCGCGCCACGCTCGCCGCCTGGGGTCTGGCCCTGGCTACGGCAATCGTGCCCGGACCGGCGCGGGGCGACGAAGCGGGGGTTCCAAACCCCGAAGCTCCGGGCTTGACGCTGGTTCAGCGCTCCGAGGCGCTGGTCGACCGGATCCGTTTCGAGCAGAAGCGCCTGCGCACCCTCGAGGCCGATTTCGTCCAGAACCGGGTCAGCGAGTTTCTCACCGTGCCGGAGGAGTCCCGGGGGTCGTTCGCCTATTCGGCCCCCGACCTGGTGCGCTGGGACTACCTCTCTCCCAAACCGGTGTCGCTGGTGATCCGCGAGGACGAGATGGTCACCTGGTTCAAGGACCTCGGCAAGGCCGAGAAGGTGAAGGTCGGCCGCGCCTCCTCGCAGGTGTTTCGCTATCTGAACGCCAGCGGCTCGCTCGACACCCTGATGAAGTACTTCGCGGTCACGTTCGCCTTCCCTCCTGCCGTCCAAGGGGCGCCAGGGGCGAGCCCCGGGGCCGGCGAGCCGTACCGCCTCGACCTGGCGCCGCGCTTCGGGCGCATCCGCAAGCGTCTGGCGGCGATGAGCCTGTGGATCGACCGCAAGCTCTTCCTGCCCGTTCGGGTGCGCTATGTCGAGGCCAACGGCGATACGACCGAGTACCGCTTCGACCACCTGCGGCTGAACGGAGAGATCCCCGAGGCGCGCTTCGAGCTGGCGATTCCGCGCGAGGTCGAGATCAAGGTCGTCGATCTCGATCGCGGCAGCGACGCCAAGCCCTGAGCGGGCGTCTCGGCATGAACTTCGACATTCTGGCCCGCGACGGCGGTGCCCGGCGCGGGCGGCTCGACACCGCCCGAGGTGCGATCGACACCCCGGGTTTCATGCCCGTAGGCACCCTCGGCGCGGTCAAAGGTCTGACGCCGCAGGAGTTGGAAGCCACCGGGGCGCAGGTGATGCTGGCGAACCTCTATCACCTCTCGCTGCGGCCAGGGATCGGGACCCTCGAGCGCGCCGGCGGCCTGCACCGCTTCACCGGCTGGAACCGGCCGATTCTGACCGACAGCGGAGGCTTCCAGGTGTTCTCCCTGGCCGCGTTGCGCAAAGTCGACGAGCACGGCGTGCGCTTCCGCAGTCACCTCGACGGTTCCCTCCTCGAGCTCACGCCCGAAGGCGTCGTCGCGGCGCAGGAGGCCATCGGCGTCGATATCGCGATGGTGCTCGACGAGTGCCCCCCCTGGCCGGTGACCGAGTCGGTCGCCGCCGCGGCCCTCGCCCGGACGCTGCGCTGGGCAGAGCGCTCGATTGCGGCGCGGACGACCGGCGCGACAGCACTCTTCGGGATCGTTCAGGGGAGCAGCTTTCGTCACCTGCGGGAAGCTTCGGCGGCGGCGCTCTCGCAGCTGCCCTTCGACGGCTACGCGATCGGCGGGGTCAGCGTGGGCGAGCCGCTCGGGCCCCGCCGGGCGGCGATCGAGTGGACGACGCCCGGCCTGCCGGAGGCCAAAGTGCGCTACCTCATGGGGGTCGGCACGATTCCCGACATGTTGCATGCCATCTCCCATGGCGTCGATCTCTTCGACTGCGTGCTGCCGGCGAGAAACGGCCGCCACGGCCTGCTCTACACCCGCGAGGGGGCGCTGCGGATCAAGAACGCCCGTTTCCGGGACGACGCCGCGCCGCTCGATCCCGAGTGCGGCTGCCCCGTCTGCAGCCGCCTCTCGCGGGCCTTCCTGCACCATCTTTTCCGCTCCGGTGAGCTGTCCGCGGCCGTCTACGGCACCATTCACAATCTGCGCGTATTCCTTGACTTCATGGGGGAAGCGAGAGAAGCTATTGCGGCTTTTCGGGTAGCGGACCTGGCCCGCAGATGGACCAGTCGCTCCGCCGACGAACACCGATCCGAGAATTCTGTGGCGGTGGAGAGCCAGGAGCCGCGCTCGCGGTCGTGAGTCGGCGCGCGCCTGGCGGGGGCAAGACGACATTCAGTAGCTGCACGGAATCGAACTCGGGAGTCGAGAAATGTTGCAGATCATTCAATGGCCGAGTGCAGGGACCCTGCTGGCCCAGGCGCAGACTCAGAATCCGCTCGTCTCTCTGGTGCCGATCTTCCTCGTCTTCGGCATCTTCTACTTTCTGCTGCTTGCGCCGATGCGCAAGCGCCAGAAGGCCCTGCAGAAGGTGGTCGAGGGCCTGAAGCGCGGCGACAAGGTGGTGACCAACGGCGGGCTGATCGGCGAGATCGCCGCAGTCGAGGATCGTGTCGTCCATCTCAAGCTCGGTGAGAACGTCAAGGTGCGGGTGTTGAAGTCCGCCATCGCAGGCCTCGAGGGCAGCGCCGAACCGGAGGTCACCAAGTGAACAGGGGACTGCTCATCAAGGGCGGCTTCATCGTGCTTCTCGCAGCGCTCTCGCTGCTCGCCTTCTATCCGCCGAAGGACAAGCTCAATCTCGGTCTCGACCTTCAGGGCGGCATCCATCTGGTGCTCAAGGTCGAAACCCAGGATGCCGTTCGCGCCGAGACCGACAAGGACATGGAGGTCCTGCGACGCGAGATCGCCGACGGCGGCGTCTCATCCGTGGCGACCTCGCGCGTCACCGACACCACCTTCGAAGTGACCGGAGTCCCGCCCGAGAAGGACGCCGTGCTCAACAAGGCCGCCAACGACTACCTCACGTCGCAGCGTTGGGACTGGAGCCGCCAGGGCAGCCGGACGGTCTTCACGATGACCTCGATCAACGAGCGCGCCGTGCGCAATCTCGCGGTCGAACAGGCCAAGCTCACGATCGACAACCGGGTCAACCAGTACGGCGTCGCCGAGCCGGTGATTGCGCGCCAGGGTCTCGAGGGCGACCGCATCGTCGTTCAGCTCCCTGGTGTCGACGATCCGGAGCGTGTCAAGCGACTGATCAAGAGCACCGCCTTCCTCGAATTCCGCCTGACCGAGTATCCGCCCGCGGGCGGCTCCGGCGTGGCGACGCGGGACGAGATCCTCGGCCGCTACGGTGGCAGCCTCCCGGCCGACATCGAGATCATGGCGCAGGATCAGCGAGACGATCAGGGCCGGATCCTCGGGCAGTCCTACTACGCCGTGCAGAAGCGCCAGGTGATCACCGGGCGCGAGTTGAAGTCGGCCAACGTCTCTTCGGGCCAGTTCAACCAGCCGGTGGTGGCCTTCCATCTCAACGCCGATGGCGCGCGCCGGTTCGGCGACGCGACCGGAGCGAACGTCGGTCGAGGGCTCGCGATCATCCTCGACAACCGCGTGGTGTCGGCGCCGGTGATCAACTCGCGCATCACCGACTCCGGCATCATCGAGGGCAACTTCAGCCAACAGGAGGTGCAGGACCTCGTGACGACGCTGCGCTCCGGCGCGCTGCCGGCCGGGATCACCTACCTCGAGGACCGGACGGTCGGACCGTCGCTCGGGCAGGACTCGATCGAGTCGAGCATGAAGGCGGGAATGCTCAGCATGCTGTGCGTCGTCCTGACCATGTTGATCGTCTACAGGTTGAGCGGCGTCAACGCCCTGGTCGCGCTGGCGCTCAACGTCCTGCTTCTCTTCGGCGCCCTGTCCTATTTCGGCGCTACGCTGACCCTTCCCGGCATCGCCGGAATCGTGCTCTCGATCGCCATGGCGGTCGACGCCAACGTCCTCATCTTCGAGCGCATCAAGGAGGAGATGAAGGTCGGCAAGACCGTTCGCGCGGCGATCGACGCCGGCTTCCACAACGCGCTGTCGTCGATCCTGGACTCGAACATCACGACTCTGATTGCCGCCCTCTTCCTCTTCCAGTTCGGCACCGGGCCGATCCGGGGTTTCGCGGTGACGCTCTCGGTCGGCATCCTCGGAACCCTCTTCTGCGCGATCTTCGTCAGCCGGTTCCTTTTCGACCTCGTGTACACGCCGGCCCGCAAGTCTCAGTCGATCTCGATCTAGGAACGCTCGCCCGGAACCGCAGACAGGAGCCAGGGAATGGATTTTCTTCGCAATACCAACATCGATTTCATGAAGTACCGGAAGTTCTTCATCGGATTTTCCCTCGCGGTCATGGTCGTGGGCGCCGTCGCGGTCTTTTTTCTCGGCAAGTTGAACATGGGGATCGACTTCGTCGGCGGAACGCAGCTGACGCTCAAGTTCGCGGCGGAGCCGGATGTCCCCGAGCTGCGGGACATCCTCGCCCGCGCCGGCCTCAAGGACAGCCAGATCCAGCGCTTCGGCAAGACCGGCGACCACGAGATCCTCGTCCGCAATCCGATTCTCGAAGGCACCGAAGAGGGCGCCGCGACGCAGATTCTCGAAGCACTCTCGCAGCACTACAATCAGGCGGCCTCGGGCGCCGACCTGAACCAGATCGGCACGGGCTCGATCTCGCAGCTGCTCGTGGCGGCGAACCCGGACGGAGTCACCGGTGAGCCCGAGGCCGTGGCCGCGCACTACACCGCGGTCGCAGAGTCGATCATGGCGGTGCGCAAGAAGGCGGCGATCTTCCGGTCGTGGGACGAGGTGGCGGCCATTCCCGGAGTCTCGGGCAAGTCCTTCGAGGCCCTGAAGTCCTCCGCTTCGATCGGCAAGTTCTCGCCGCTCGCGATCGAGAACGTCGGTCCCCAGGTCGGCTCGGAGCTTCGCCGGCGCGGCTTCCTCGCCGTCATCGGCGCCCTCATCGGCATGCTGATCTACATCTGGATCCGCTTCGAGCTGCGCTTCGCGATCGGTGCCACCATGGCGAGCATCCACGATGTGCTCATCACCCTCGGTCTCTACGCCTTCATGGGCTACGAGTTCAACCTGACCACGATCGCCGCCTTCCTGACGCTCATCGGCTACTCGGTGAACGACACCGTGGTGACCTTCGACCGCGTGCGCGAGAACATGCAGAAGCACCGCGGGCGCAACCTCCTCAAGGTGCTGAACAGCAGCCTGAACCAGATGCTCTCCCGGACCCTGCTCACCGGTGGAACGACCATCCTCGCCTCGCTGATGCTCTTCCTGTTCGGTGGCGACGTCATCAAGGGCTTCTCGTTCATCATGCTCTCGGGCATCATCATCGGCACCTATTCGTCGATCTACATCGCGAGCCCCTTCGCCCTGCTCTGGGAGCAGTGGTTCGGCAGCGGTGGCCGCGAGTCGAGCGCGACAGGCGAGCCGAAGCCCGCGCCGTCGAAGACACGTTGATCCCCGCCGTCCCGGCCGCCCCGGCGCCGCGGCGGCCAGACCCTATAATCGGCAGATAGGTCGCGCCCGCGCGACCTGTCCTCTCCGATGCCCGACCTCCGCAAGCGGCCACCCGCGCCGCCGGTTTCGCCGCCGAAGCCTCCGACTTCGGCGGATCTCGCACGCCGCCTCGAGGACAACGGCCGGTTCGTCGACCGCGCCTATCTCGACCGCGTCTTCGGCTACTCGGCCGAGATGCACAAGGACCAGGTGCGGCGCTCCGGCGAACCGTACATGACCCATCCGGCGAGCGTCGCCTGGCTGCTCGCTGACCTGCGGTTCGACCAGACCTGCGTCGCCGTGGGACTTCTGCACGACGTGCTCGAGGACACGCTGACCACGCTCGAGGTCCTCCAAGGCGAGTTCGGCCCCGAGATCGCCGAGCTCGTCGACGGCGTGACCAAGATCGGGCGCCACTCCTACGTGCGCAAGGACGAGGCGCAGGCGGAGACTTTCCGCAAGATGATCCTGGCCTCGGCCAAGGACGTGCGGGTCATTCTGGTCAAGCTCGCCGATCGCCTGCACAACATGATGACCCTGGACGCGATGGCGCCAGAGGCCCGGCGCCGGATCTCGCAGGAGACGCTCGAGATCTACGCGCCGCTCGCCAACCGGCTCGGCATGGCGAAGGTCAAGGGGGACCTCGAGGATCTCGCGTTCTACTACCTCTATCCGCTGCAGTTCGCCTCGCTCAAGACCAGCCTCGACGAGAAGCTGAAAGTCGGACGGGGCACGATCGAGAAGCTCCGGGAGCGCCTGGTGAGCAGCCTGGCCGAGGCCGGGGTCGAGGTCGAGATCAACTTCCGCGTCAAGCGGTACTACTCGATCTACCAGAAGCTGCGGCGGCAGGAGATCGACATTTCGGAGCTCTACGACTACCTGGCGTTCCGCATCGTGACGACCAATCTGCGCGACACCTATGCGGCGCTGGGCATCGTCCACCAGAACTGGCGGCCGATTCCAGGGCGGTTCAAGGACTACATCGCGATGCCCAAGCCGAACCTCTACCAGTCGTTGCACACGACGGTGCTGGGGCCGGCGGGACAGCCCTTCGAGGTGCAGATCCGGACACGGGAGATGGACCTCGTCGCCGAAGAGGGCATCGCCGCCCATTGGCGCTACAAGGAGGGCAAAATCAGCTCGGAAGGCGTCGACAAGAGTGTCCTCTGGCTGCGCCAACTGCTCGAGTTCCAGACCGACGTCAGTGATCCGCGTCACTTCCTCTCCGGCCTGAAGCTCGATCTCTACCAGGACGAGGTCTACGTCTTCTCCCCGAAAGGCGACGTGCTCGCCTTTCCGCGCGACGCGATGCCGCTCGACTTCGCCTACCGCATCCACACCGACCTGGGCCATCGCTGCACGGGCGCCCGGGTCAACGGCCGTCTCGTGCCGTTGCGCACGCCGCTCAAGACCGGCGACATCGTCGAGATCCTGACGAGTCCGAGCCGCGTACCCAGCCGCGACTGGCTCTCGCTGGTCGTCACCTCGCGCGCCAAGCACAAGATCCGCCACTGGCTCAACACCCAGCAGACCGCGCAGGCCACCGAGCTCGGTCAGCGGATGCTGGAACGGGAGCTGCGGCGCTATCGCCTGAGTCCCAAGAAGGTGATCGAGAGCGCGGAGTTCCGCAAGTTGATGGAGGCGGAGGGCCTCTCCCGCCCGGAGGATCTCTACGGGCGCCTCGGATACGGCAAAGCGACGGTCGGCCAGGTAATGGCCGCGCTGCTGCCGCAGGACAAGCTCCAGGAGCCACCGAAGCCGCCGGGGCCGATCCGCAAGGCGATCGATCGAGTGCTCGCCGGCGGCAGCCAGGGGCCGATCGCGGTGCGAGGCTACGGCGATCTGCTCGCGGTTCCCGCCAAGTGCTGCCGGCCGGTGCCCGGCGACGAGATCATCGGATACATCACGCGCGGCCGCGGAGTCTCCGTGCATTCCGTGGACTGCCCGAACGTGAAGAACCTGCTCTACAACGCCGAGCGCGAGATTGAGGTCGCGTGGGCGAGTCAGGACAAGGGGCTCTATCCGGTCTCGCTGCTCATCGAGACCGAGGACAGGCCGGGGATGCTCGCCCGCCTGACCGAGGCGATCGCCCGTTTCGAGGCCAACATCCGGCAGATCGAGGCCGACACGGCGCGTCCGGGGCGCGGCTCGATCGAGGTCGTGATCGAGGTCTCCAATCGCGCCCACTTCGAGCGCATACGCCAGGCGGTGCGCAATCTGCCGGGAGTGCTGGAAGTCACGCGCCGGATGGCGGGCGCGACGAAAGCCGGAGAAGACGCCTTCTGACACAGAACGGGCTCCCGACCCCCGTGAGGGGAAAGGGAGCCCGACGTCGGATCACTGCGCCACTGCAGCAGCGCATTGCCGCATCACCGGTTGGCCGGCGATGCAGCTCAGAATCTTCTCAGCTCTTGGAAGCCTTCGAAGCCGAAGCGGCCGGCTGCTCTGCGGCGACGTAGTTGCGGACCGGCGGGCGCTGCACCTTGCCGCTGCGGATGCAGCGCGCGCAGACCCGGACGCGCTTGACGGTACCGGCGATCAGCGCCTTGATGGAACGCAGGTTCGGCTCCCAGGTGCGGTTCGTGACGTTATGTGCGTGGCTGACCTTGCGGCCGTGAACCGTTCCTTTGCCGCAGATCTCGCATTGTTTGGCCATCGGATTCCTCTTGGTCTCGGGTATGGATCCAGCGAACGGTCATTCTAGGCGAAGTAGGGTGGGCTCTGCAAGGCGACGGAGGGTACCCTTCCACACCGGCCAGAAGGAGGCCTTCGGCCGGCTGTGAAGTGCTGCACATGCTTCTGTGCAGCCCTGTCGCCAACCCCTTGACAGCTCTTGAGGTTACTGTTACCTTGCCCTCAAGTTTTCGGAGTCAACGCGGTTGCTGCGCCAGCTGGCAAGGGGGTAGAAGACGCCGTGCTGTTCTCACGCTCGAAGGGACTCGTAGGGCTCGACATCGGCAGCTCGGCGATGAAGCTCGTCGAGCTCAAGGAGCGCAAAGGGGAGTACTCCCTGCAGCGGCTCGGCATCGAGCCCCTTTCGCCCGAAGCAATCGTCGACGGCTCGATCATGGACTCGTCCCTGGTCGTGGACGCCATCCACAAGTTGAATGACGCCACCGGCGCCACGCTCCCGAGCTATGCCACCTCGCTCTCGGGCCACTCGGTCATCATCAAGAAGATCCAGATGCCGGCGATGCCGGCCGAGGACCTGGCCGAGCAGATTCAGTGGGAGGCCGAGCAGTACATCCCATTCGACATCAACGACGTCCGGCTCGACTATGTCGTGCTCTCCGAGGGTGAGCCGGGTCGCGAGAACATGGAAGTCCTCCTCGTGGCGGTGAAGCGCGACAAGGTCAATGACTATGTCTCGGTCATCAGTCAGGCCGGCAAGGTGCCGGTTCTGGTCGATGTCGATGCCTTCGCGCTCCAGAACGCCTACGAGGCGAACTACGACCTCGACCCGCTCAAGGTGGTGGCGCTGGTCAATATGGGAGCGAGCGTCACCAACATCAACATCCTGGCGCGCGGCCAGACCGCTTTCTGGCGCGACATCTCGTTCGGCGGCAATCAGTTCACCGAGTCGCTGCAGCGCGAGTTCAACCTCTCCTTCGATCAGGCGGAGCGCCTGAAGCGCGGCCAGGCCGTGGACCGCTACGGTCCCTCGGATGCCCGCCCGGTGCTCGATCAGGTCTCCACGGAGATGGCGTCCGAGATCCAGAAGACGTTCGACTTCTTCGCCGCGACCTCTTCGGAAGGTCCGGTCGACGAGATCGTCCTCTCCGGCGGCTGCGCCCTGACGCCCAACCTGCAGCAGGTGCTGCGCGAACGCTTCGGCGTGCCGATCGAAGTCCTCGATCCGCTCCGGCGTGTCCACTTCCGCGAGGCCGATTTCGACCGCGACTGGTTGAAGTCGATCTCGCCCATGCTCGCCGTCGCCGTCGGCCTGGCGATCCGCAAGATGGGGGGCTAGACGAGATGATCAAGATCAATCTCCTTGCCGAAGGCAAGCGCCCCGTCGTCGCGCGCAAGGCCCGCTCCCCATTGGGTGTCGGCGGCGGCGCGGCGGACACCGGCAATCTCCTGCTCGCCGGTGGCCTCGTCATCGGCCTGCTCGCGGGTGGCGGCTGGTTCTTCTGGGCGCAGAGCCAGCTCACGAAGAAGGAAAAGGAAGTCGCCGCGGCGGAGCGCGAAGTCGAAGAGCTCAAGCAAGTGATCAAGGAAGTCGAGGACTACAAGATCAAGAAGGCCGACCTCGAACGCAAGATCGACGTCATCAACGGCCTGAAGGCGAACCAGCGCGGGCCGGTCCAGATCATGGACCAGGTCTCGCGGGCTCTGCCGGAGTTGCTCTGGCTCAACAATCTCGATGTGACGCCGACCACGATCAACCTCAAGGGTTCGGCGTTCAACATGTCGGCTGTCGCGAATTTCATCGACAATCTCGACAAGGTCGACGAGTTCGCCGAACCGATCCTTCAGGATGCCACCCAGAAGACGGCCAAAGGGGCGCGTTCGGAGGTCTACGACTTCAAGGTCAACCTCGGCTACTCGTTCAAGACGGCGAAGGCGCCGACCCTCACGACGGACGCGACTGCCGCGCCCGAGGGCGGGGTCGCCGCCGGTGCCGCGAAGCCGGCCACGGAACCAAAGAAGAGGGCGGAGTAAGAGACGATGGCGATCCAGACCGGTCTCGAAGGAAAGCCCTGGTATTTCGGCGCCGCTGCGGGCGCCCTCGTTGCGGCGGCGATCGTCGCCGGCTGCTGGTTCGGCCTGGTGGACCCGCGCAACAAGAAGTTCGAGGCGAAGAAGAAGCAGCTCGACGCGCTGCAGGTCCAGATCAGTGAGGGTCGCGCTGCCAAGCAGAAGCTGCCGCAGTTCCGCGAAGAAGTTCGGCGGCTCGAGCTCGAGCTCGAGAAGCTGCTCCGCATCCTGCCGGCGCGGCGAAACACGCCGGAGTTGCTGCGGCGGATCCGTCAGCTGACCGAACAGGGGAATTTCGACCTCCTGCGGTTCACTCCCGGCAACTTCACCGATCGCGACTTCTACAGCGAATGGCCGATCGCGATCCGGGTCAACGGCAGCTATCACAACCTCGCCCTGTTCTTCGATCGGGTGGGCCGTTTCTCGAGAATCGTCAACATCGAGAACCTCAAGATCGCGACCCTGCCGAGGAGCCTCAAGGGGCACTCGATCAGCGCAGCGTTCACCGCCAAGACGTTCGTCTATCGCGAGGCGCCGCCGCCGGAGCCGGTCACCACCACCAAGAAGGGCAAGAAGGGCGCGCCCAAGGCGGGGGGGAAGTGATGCCGACCCAGAACCACAGAGCACTGCAGCAGGCCGGAACCGGGCACGTCCAGGTGCGTTGCGCGGCCTCCTCGCCCCTCCCGCTCTTCGTCGTACTTTGTGCGCTCGTCGCGACCGGGACCCTCCTGTTGCCGGCGCTCGCCGCAGCGCAGACCTCCCCGGGCGCCGCGTCGGGCGGCGGGCCGGAAGCGGCTCCGGCCGCGCAGGAACCAGAGACCACGAGCGTCGACGCCATCCTCGCCGGAGAAGAGGACGTGCTCTCGGGCTCGACCTATTCCTACGATCCTGGCAGTCGGCGCGATCCGTTCCGCTCGCTGCTCATCGCTAAGGGCAAGGCGGAACGCAAGGGCGCGCTGCCCGAGGGGATTCCTGGGCTGCTGATCGAGGAGATCGACCTCACCGGCATCTTCCGGACTTCGCGCGGCTTCGTGGCGCAGGTCCTGGCCTCGAACAAGGAAAAGAGTTACCTCATTCGAGAAGGCGACCAGCTCTACGACGGTGACGTCGTGAGCATCACGCAGCAAGAGGTCGTTTTCAAGCAAATCGTCAGCGACCCGACGGTGATCAAGCCGTTTCGGGAAGTGATCAAGAAGCTCAGCCCGTAGTCCAACCTTTTTCTTCAGGCAGGACTACGCGATGGAGGCGAGCGACATGGGAGACGTGGTGAACAGCATGAAAAGGGCACTCAGGAACGGGAAGGCTTGGACCTTGGTTCTTGCGGCTGCGTCGATCTGGAGCGGCTGCGCTGCGGTCTCTCCCGAGAGCGTATCGCTATCCTCCGAGCCGGTGCCGCCAGCGGCGGCACCCGCAGCCCTGCCGGCCACGATTTCCCGGCTCGCCGTCGTGGAGGGCGCGCCCGGAACCCGAATCGAGCTGGTGGCCGACGGCGCGCTGGTCTGGACGACCTACCGCGACGCGGACGGGGCGCTGGTCATCGAGCTGCCCAATACCCGGCCACTGCCGGCGGTCCAGACGGAGAACCCGCCTTCCGGCCTGGTCTCGTCCGTCGCGGTCGCCGTCGACGAGACGAGCGGCCGGCCGCTGACGCGGCTTACCGTCGCGACGCGCCAGGAGGCCGAGCACATGCTGGTCGCGGGGCAGAACAGCCTGCGCATCGATATGTCGCCCGCCCCCGTCGGCACCGCGATCGCCCAGGCTCCAGTCGCTCCGATCGCTCCAGTCGCGGCGGTCGCTTCCACCCCTGAGGTCGCCGAGCTTCCCGAACCCGTCGCTGTCGCCGAGGTCGACCCGGCTCCGTCCGCTCCGTCCGCGGCTGCGCCCATGACATCTCCCGCGGTCGTCGCCGCGGCGCCGGTGAGCCTGGCATCTTTCGGCACTCCGGAAAGTCCGGTGGTGGCGCCGCCGCCCAGCGGGCCAGCGGCCTCGATCCTCGGTCGCGTCGAGGTCGTCGAAGAGGGCGCGAACACCGTCGTCGTCATCGCCGGCGACGGCGAGTTCGCCTACTCGACCTTCCAGCTGGCGAACCCGGATCGCTTCGTCATCGATCTCGATGGCGTCGTGAACCAGAGCGCGCGCAGCAGCGCGCCCCTCGCCGGAGAGATCCTCTCCCGCATCCGGGTCTCGCAGTTCAAGCAGAGTCCCGAAGCGGTTTCGCGCGTCGTCTTCGATCTGCGCCAGACCGTGCCGCCGACCATCGAGCGCGGTTCCGAAGGCCTCGTTGTCCGCTTCCGTACCTCGACCGGTCGGACCGAGCCGGCCGCCACCGCGGTGGTGGCGGCGAATCCTCCCGCTCCTGCCGTGACGCACGCGGTGGCTCCGGCTCAGATGGCTCCAGCGGCTCAGGCTGCTCCGATGGAGGTCGTCGCCTCCACCCTTCCCGAGACTCGCCCGGAGGTCGCGCCGAACGCTACCGACGAGGCGTTCGCCGCCAGCGACGTGCAGGCCTACGCCGCCGATTCCGCCAGCCTCCAGTCGACCGCGGAAGAGGTGTCCGCCGTCACTGCGGCGCCCGCTCCGCTCGCTCAGGTCGCCCCGATCACTCAGACGACCCCGACCACCCCGACGATCGCCTTCGCCGCCAAGCCGGCGACGCCGCGCGACAGCAGCCTCTTCGAGGCGGCGGATACGCAGACGATCCCCGCGCCGCGCCCCACCGCCGCACCGAGCCCCGTCTTCGCCCAGCAGAACGTCGGTGGAACGCACAAGGAGTACGTCGGCGAAACGATCTCGCTCAGCCTCAAGGATGGCGACATCAAGGATGTCCTGCGGTCGTTCGCGAAGATCAGCGGCTTGAACGTCGTGCTTCAGCCCGGAGTGCGGGGGACGGTCACGGTCGAGCTCGAAAGCGTGCCCTGGGACCAGGCGCTCGACCAGATCCTGAAGATCAACAATCTCGGTTACGAGCTCGACGGCAACATCATGCGCATCGCACCGCGCAACGTCCTCGAAGCCGAGGCCAAGGAGCAGCAGGCCCTGGCGCAGGCGCAGGCGCTCTCGATTCCGTTGCGGACCGTGATCAAGCGCATCAGCTACTCGAGCGCCAACGATCTGGCGCGGGTGCTCGCCACCGGCGGCGGACGCGCCTCGGGGATCCTCTCGCAGCGCGGATCGGTCACCGTCGACGCGCGCACCAATACGCTGATCATCAAAGAGCTGCCGACCTACATCGACACCGTGATTGCGGTCATCGAGACGCTCGACATACCCGAACCGCAGGTGATGATCGAGGCGCGCATCGTCGAGACCACCAAGCGCTTCAGCCGCACGCTCGGCATCCAGTGGGGCTTCGATGGTGTCGCCGACGCCGCCCACGGCAACACGACCGGCCTCCAGTTCCCGAACAACGGCAGCGTTCAGGGCGACGTGAACGTTCTCACCGGCGGCAGCAACGGCCTGCTGCGTCTCGCCATGGGGAACATTCTCGACACCTTCAGCCTCGACGCGACCCTGCAGGCTGCGGAGTCCGACGGCCTGATCAACATTCTGTCGGCGCCGAAGATCGCGACCCTGAACAACGAGTCGGCGAGCATCCAGTCCGGTCTCCAGATCCCCATCCAGACGGTGGCCAACAACACGGTGACCGTGCAGTTCGTGAACGCGACACTGCGTCTCGACGTCACGCCGCACGTCACCGCCGAAGGCACCGTCCTCATGGATGTCAACGTTCAGAAGCGCGAGCCGCAGCTGGCGTTCGCCGTCGCCGGCGCGACCAACGCTCCGATCTCGACCAAGGAAGCCCAGACCCGCGTCATCGTCCGCGATGGCGGGACGACGGTTATCGGCGGCATCTACAAGGTATCGACCGATCAGGGCCAGGACCGCGTTCCGGGATTGGCCAACATCCCGGTCCTCGGTCACCTCTTCAAGAACCGCCGTCGCGACGACAGCAACGAAGAACTCTTGATCTTCATCACCCCGCGGGTGATCAAGCTCTAGGAACCCAGGGGGAGGATACCCATATGAAACTCACAAACAGACTCCTGACTCTCGGAATCCTGGTGCTCGCGCTCGGCGCCTGCTCCTCGGGCGACATCAGCAAGACCGAGACGGGGGGCGTGCTGCTGTCGATCACCGACTTCGATGGCCTGCCGATCTCGATCAGCGCCAGCGCCTCCGGCGATCTCGCGCAGATCGAGAGCCTCACGGTGTCGAACGTCGCGAAGGATCCGAACGGCACGACGAGCGAGCTGATGAACGTCGAGATCCAGAGTTACGAGGTGACGTATACGCGCGCCGATACCGGCACGCGGGTGCCTCCGAAGCTGGTGAACTACATCTTCGGCATCGCGCCGGTGAACGGCACTTTCCAGCTCGACAACGGCCCCTTCATGCGCGCCGAGCAGTTCAACACCGTTCCGATTCTGGATCTGAAGAATCTCGGGATCGACTCCGAGACCGGCAGTCGGCAGGTTCGCCTGACCGTGGGCCTTCGATTCTTCGGTCGCACGCTGTCCGGCGACAGGGTCGAATCCACGACGGCATTCTTCACGCTCGAAGTAACGCCCTGATTCGCCAGGAGAGAGTGACTATGAGAGCTCTGACCCGATTCCGCTTTCCACTTCTGGCCTTGGGGCTGGCGTTCACCCTCGGGTGCAGCGCCGATAGCCCGTCGTCACCGACGGCACCGCCCTCGGTGCCGGTCCCACCCTCGGTGGGCATCAATGTGACCGTGACCTCTTCGACCTCGTCGCTCGAAGCCGGAAGCACCGAGTTCGCCACCCTGATCATCCGCGCCTTGCGCGCGGACAACGGCGCACCGGTCGCCAACCTGACCCCCGGAACGCTCACCACGACCCTCGGGTCGCTCGGCAGCGCCACCGGACCTCAGGAGATCGCGTTCGAGATCGTCAATGGCCAGGCGACGGTAGTGCTGTTTCCCGGCACGGCGATCGGCTCGGCGAGCGTCCGTGCGGCGGTTTCCACCGGCGTCGGCTTCGCCACCGTGGCCATCCGCGAGCCGGGCGTCCCCGACACCTTCTTCCTGTCGTCGATCAGCCCGAACACCGGCAGCCCGCAGGGCGGTGAGACGGTGACGATCAACGGCGGCGGCTTCAGCGATCCGATCCGCGTCACCTTCGACGGTGTCACGGCGGTCGTCCTGAGTGCCTCGGGCACCCAGATTCGCGTCACCACCCCGCCGCTCC
This sequence comes from Thermoanaerobaculia bacterium, assembly GCA_018057705.1. Taxonomy (NCBI): domain Bacteria; kingdom Pseudomonadati; phylum Acidobacteriota; class Thermoanaerobaculia; species Thermoanaerobaculia bacterium. Next base: position 21,861 of record JAGPDF010000034.1, read on the forward strand.
TCGGAGGTCTTCCCCCCGGCGAGACTCGTGCCGTCAACGTGGCGGTGACGATCAATCTCAACGAGGAAGGCCAGCTGACCGACACTCTCGCGTCGGGCTTCGTCTACACCAATGGCGGTGGCGGCGGGACACTCCAGCCGACTGTCTTCTCGGTCACTCCGGCCTCCGGCCCGAACGAGGGCGGCACCCAGGTCATCATCAACGGTGACGGATTCGAGGCGCCGGTGCAGGTCAAGTTCGGCACCGGCACCAACGACGCGACCTTCAACGGCGCCGAGGCCCAGGTGGTCTCGGTCACCCGGACGCGAATCATCGTGCTCTCGCCGACGACGAGTTGCCCCGGTTGCGCGCCGCCGACGCCGAACCAACTGGTCAACATCCTGGTGAAGAACCAGAACTCCAGCCGGTTCACCGTGGTGCCGTCGGCTTTCCGCTACGGCTCCACCGTTCGGATCACCGCCATCTCGCCCGGGGAAGGTCCCGCGACGGGTGGCACGATCGTGACCATCTTCGGTCAGGGTTTCGACGAGCCGGTCGCGGTATCGCTCGGCGGCGTCGGCCAGCAGGTACTTTCGGTCTCCGGGAGCGAAGTGGTCGCGAGGACCGTTCCGATCGCGGTGACCAACTGCGCCGACGTCCCTGGAGCCGCGCGGGTCGTCAATATCGAGACCGGCGAATCCGCGGACGGACCGACCTTCACCTATCGGATTCCCCGCCCCTCGATCTTCGCAGTCTCGCCGTTCAGCGGTCCGCAAGCCGGCAACACGGTGGTCACGGTTACCGGTTCGAGCTTCGGTGTCCCGATGATCGTGGACTTCGTCGTCGGCGGAACGGCCTTCGCGGGGAACGTCCAGTCCTCGACGGGCAGCTCGATCACAGTGCGGTCTCCTTCCCTCCCGAATTCGGTCATGGAAACGGAGACCTGCGACGAGAACGGCAATCCGGTGCCGCCGGACCCGACGCCGGATCCGGACGGCGAGCGTTACCTGCCGGTTACGGCCAACGTGCGAGTGACGGACCCGGCTACCGGATGCACCGCGACCTTGAACGGAGTCTTCACCTTCAATCCGACGGACAGCTCCTGCCGCGGAGACTGAGTCGGTTCCAGCGTCTGACTTCGAGAGAGCCCGGTGGCGACACCGGGCTCTTTTGTTGTTTGGCGAAGATCTCGCGGGCCAGCGGGCGAGGCATGCGTCGCCCCTATGCTCCGAGGGGGGGCAAGGGGCCGGCCTGGGTCGAAGCGTTGGATGCGTTGAGCGTAGCGCAACGCATCGATCGCGTTCCGGTTACCGCCTTCGTCACGCGACCGATGCGGTGCGCTGCGCTTACCGCATCCTGCATTTCCACATTTCCAGTCGGCGGTGACCCCCAGCGGGCGCGCTGGACGCTGTGGCGTCGCGGTTCGTATACTCCTGTCGAGATGAATATTCTGCGGTCGGTCCGTCGATGGTCCCTGTTCGTCCTCGCCTCCCTGGCCGGCCTCTCGGCCGGCCTGTCCAGCTGCAGTGAAGGCACTCCGGTGGCTCCGGAGGGGGCGATCCTGCGGATCTCCGCCTTTCCGACCCAGATCGGCAAGGTCGGGCGGTCGACGGTCACCGTCAGCGCCTATCGCTCGACCGGGAATCCGGTGAACCCGGGCACCGAGGTCCGCTTCAGCTCGACCCTCGGTAGCATCGATCCGGTGGCCTACACCAGCGACAGCGGCCAGGCGACAGCCGTACTCCAGGGCACCGGCCGCGTCGGCACGGCGACGGTGACGGCTTTCTCCGGCGGCATCGAGCCGATAACCCTCGACATCGCCATCGGGGAGCTCGCCGCTTCGATGAGCCTCCAGGTTACGCCTTCGAGCATCGCAGAGACCGGCGGAACGCTGGATCTCCTGGCCCTCGTCCGCGACGCCGTATCGCAGCCGCTCGCCGGAGCGCAGGTCAACTTCCGCTCCGAGGTGGGAACGCTCGCGTCGGGCGGGAGGTTCATCACCACCGACGCCGACGGTGAGGCGCGGGACACCCTGACCGTCACCGCTGCGGACCTGCAGCTCATCGGCGACGACAACTTCGAGGTCACCGCCGAGGTCGGCGGCGCCGGCGGTTCGATCATTTCGCGCTCCTTCTCGGTCGGCATCCAGCGCCCGCCGCAGGCCGCCTTCACCTTCCAGAGGGCAGGGCTCGTCGTCACCTTCAACGACACCTCGACCGGCAGCCCGACGAGCTGGCTGTGGGACTTCGGCGACGGCACGCCGACCTCCAACCAGCAGAATCCGGTCCACGCCTACTCGGATGCCGGCACGTATGTCGTCACGCTGACGGCCAGGAACAGCATCGGCACCAGCTCCGCCAGCAATCTGGTTCAGATCACGAACTAGGAGAAGCTGCGTGCCGTCTCTTCCGGCTCGATCGTCCAGGGGCCTGCCGCGCCCCGGGGGCGATCGAGCGTTCCGGGCGGCGCCGATGGCCGCCCGGGTGCGCTCGGACAGCGGCAACGGGTGCGGTATACTTTCTGAAGTCATGCACTTGCGATGTTTCGAAGTGGCCGGCGAGGCACCCTCGATGAGAGGAACGGGCCTTGCCTGAGCCGTTCTCGACCGAGCAACTGAATCAGCTCCGGCAGCGCTGGGAGCGGGACCCCAAGTCGCGCGCCTTTCTCCAGCTCGCGGAAGAGTATCGCCGCGCCGGCCGCCTCGCCGACGCCATTCTCGTCCTCAGAGCCGGCCTGCGGGAGCACCCGGGCTACCTCGCCGCTCAGGTCGCTCTCGGGCGTTGCCTGGTGGAGACCGGCGACTCGGTGGCCGCCATCGAGATCCTCGAACGCGCCGTGGCGCGCGACCCGACGCAGCTCGTCGCAAACAAGCTGCTGGTCGAGGCCTATATCGCCACGGGACAGGCGAGCCGGGCACGCGAGCGGCTCGATCTCTACCGGCTCTTCAACGACCGCGACGCGGAGATCGAGCTCCTGGCCTCGCGCATCGTCGCTCTGGAAAGGCTCTCGCCGGAGCCGTCCGCAGCGACCCGGGCAACGACGGGAGCGACGCTTTCCGATCCCGGCGAGGCGCTCTTCGCCCTGCCCGCGATCGCGGCGCTGCCGGCGGTGAACCTCGAACCGATCGTTCCGCCCCCGGCTCGATCGGTCGACCGCGAAGGCGAACCGTTCGGCGTCCTCGCCCATCCGGGTGCGACGCGACGCATCGACGAGGCGTTCTTCGAACAGGGCATCTTCGTTCTGGCGCCGGCCGAGCCGGCGCCCGTCGAGCCCGTTGTGGCCGCGCCGCTCGACTGGGAATCGGCCTCCTGGCCGACAGGCTCCGCCCAGCTGGATTCGATCGATTCAATGGCGCCAGCGACTGCCCTCGCTCCGCTCGCCGCGGTCCCTGCGCTGAGCGAGCCCGAGGCGCTCCCCGCGGCGCCCGAGCCGATCGCCGAGCCGGTCTTCGAAGCCGCGCCCGAGCTTGTGCTCGAGCCCGAACCGGCTCCGATGCCTGCGATGCCTCCGATCGCTCCGATCGACCTGGCGTCGCCGCCCGAGACGCCGCAAACGGCCAGCTCCACGCTGGGCGAGCTCTATCTCTCGCAAGGGCATCTGGACGAGGCGGAGGAGAGTTTTCTGTCGGTTCTCGAGGCCCGACCCGGGGACAGCGCGGCTCTCGCTGGTCTCGAGTCCGTCCGGCAGCAGCGCGGCGACGAATCCGGTGCCTTCGCCGAAGAGGTGGCGAACACCGAAGAGTCCAATGTCATCGTCGGCGGCTTGACGGCGCGCAAGGCGGCGCTGCTCAGGGACTTCCTGGCGCGAATCCGGCGGGGAGCCGAGCGCCATGTTTCTTGAGCACCTGGGCACGATCAGCGGCAGGATCGAGGGCGCCATCGCGCTCTCTCTCGTCGATCGCGACGGCATGCCGGTGGAATCGGTCAGCGCCAGCCCCGAGCTCGACCTCGAGGCGATCGCAGCCGAGCTGATCTCGCAGGTGCGGGCGATCTCGCAGCAGCAGCAGGAGCTGTCGGTAGGCGAAGTTCAGCAGTTCACCGTGGTAGCCGAGAGAATGACCTTTCTGGTGAGCGCGGTCGCGGGCGGATACTACCTGCTGCTCGCGCTCGCTCCGACCGGAAGCGTCGGACGCGCCCGCTTCGAGCTCAGGCGCGCATCGTTGGTGCTCGAAGAGGAGCTTTCCTGAGTTCAACATGCTGACCTACGACCAGATCAAAGAGCTGATTCAGATCGTTTCGGAGCGCCACCTGCACGAGCTCGAGATCGAGCGCAGTGGCTTCCGGTTGAAGATCACCGGTGCGGCACCCGCTGGCGCGCCGGTCGAGTATCGCGTCACGGCGGCGCCGGCCGCGCCGTTGGCGATGGCGTATGCGCCGCCCGGCGGCGTGGAGGCGCCCGGCGCCGCCGGACCGGGCTCCGCCCCGACGGCGGCCGCCGAGGCCGCGCCGCATCTCATTGCCTCGCCGATCGTGGGGACGTTCTACAGCTCACCCAGCCCCACCGCGGATCCGTTCGTGCGGGTCGGCGACCGGGTTCGCAAGGGCCAGGTGTTGTGCATCGTCGAGGCGATGAAGCTGATGAACGAGATCGAGTGCGATGTCGACGGCATCGTCGTCGACATCCACCCGCGGAATGCGCAACCGGTGGAGTTCGGCGAGCCCTTGTTCGGAATCCGGCTCGAGTAGCCTTTCCCGATGTTCAAGAAGATCCTCATCGCCAATCGCGGCGAGATCGCGCTGCGAGTCATCCAGGCTTGCCGCGAGCTCGGCATCCCGACCGTGGCCGTCTATTCGACGGCGGACCGCGAGAGCCTGCACGTGACCTACGCCGACGAGGATGTCTGCATCGGGCCGCCACCTTCGTCGCAGAGTTATCTGAACATCTCGAGCATCGTCTCCGCGGCCGAGATCACAGGCGCCGATGCGATTCATCCCGGCTACGGCTTCCTGTCGGAGAACGCCCATTTCGCCGAGGTCCTGCGCGACTGCAAGATCGGCTGGATCGGTCCGCCACCGGAGGTCATTCGCCAGATGGGCGACAAAGCGAACGCCCGGCAGACCGCGGTCGCCGCGGGCGTCCCCGTCCTCCCGGGCAGCCAGGAACCGCTCGCGTCCGCCGAGGAGGCCCGGCAGCTCGCCGGCGAGATCGGTTACCCGGTGATTCTCAAGGCGGCGGCGGGCGGCGGTGGGCGCGGCATGCGGATCGTACGTACCGCCGACGAGATCGAAGGCCAGTTCGCGACCGCGTCCAACGAGGCGCTGACGGCTTTCGGAGACGGTTCGGTCTACCTCGAAAAGTACCTCGAAGAGCCGCGGCACATCGAGTTTCAGGTGTTCGGCGATGCCTACGGCAACGTCATTCACCTCGGCGAGCGCGAGTGCTCCATTCAGCGCCGCCACCAGAAGCTGATCGAGGAGTCCCCTTCGCCTGCGCTCACGCCCGAGCTCCGGGCGCGCATGGGAGAGGCCTCCGTGAAGCTGGCGCGCGCCGTCGGCTACCAGGGCGCCGGAACGATCGAGTATCTCCTCGACCTCGACGGCAGTTTCTATTTCATGGAGATGAACACCCGCATCCAGGTGGAGCATCCGGTCACCGAGATGGTCACCGGCGTCGATCTGGTCAAGCTCCAGATCGGGATCGCAGCCGGCGAACCGCTGACGATTCCCTCGGGGCTGAAGCCCCGCGGGCACGCCATCGAATGCCGGGTCAACGCCGAAGATCCGGTGACCTTCGTGCCGTCGCCCGGGAGGCTCACGACCTTCCACCTGCCCGGTGGCCCCGGAGTCCGCGTCGACACCCACGGCTACGAGGGCTATTTCATTCCGCCGACCTACGATTCTCTGGTGGCCAAGCTGATCGTGCATGCAGGCACGCGCGAAGAGGCCCTGGCGCGTATGAAGCGCGCCCTCGACTTCTTCGTCGTCGAGGGGATCAAGACTTCGATTCCGCTGCATCGCGAGATCCTCGAGGACGAAGAGTTCCGGGCCGGACGCTTCTCGACCAAGTTCATGGAGCGATTCGCCGAGCGTCGCAGACTGAAGGCGGCGGCCGTTTCATGACGGCGGGCGCAGCGCCTCGGCCGGGCAGAATCTACGCGATTGCCGATGCCGATGCGCTGGCGCCGCGAACTCTGTCGGCCAGCGCCGCCACCATGGCGGATGCCGGGATCCTGACCATTCAGCTGCGCGCCAAGTCCCTCCCCGACGATCTTCTCTTCGCCGAGGCCGAGCGCTGTCTGCGGCAACTCGAGGGCTGGCCGGGAACCCTCTGGATCGACGATCGGGTCGATCTGGCGATGCTGCTGCCGCTCGCCGGCGTCCACCTCGGCAGGAGAGATCTCGCGGCCGCGACGGCGCGCCGGCTGCTCGCCCCGACGGTCCGCATCGGAGTGTCGACACATGACGAGAATCAGCTCGCCGAGGCCGACCGCGATGCCGCCGCCGACTGGGTCGCCCTCGGACCGATCTACGCCACGCAGAGCAAGCGCGATCCGGACCCTGTGGTCGGGCTCGTGCGCCTGCGCGAGCTCCGCCGGCGCACGTCGAAGCCGTTGGTCGCCATCGGCGGCATCGAGCAGGCGAACATCGCGGCGGTGCTCGAGGCCGGCGCTGACTCGGTAGCTCTGATCCGGGCGGTCTGTTGCGGAGACATCGCGCGCAACTGCCGCGAGCTGCTCGCCATGGCGGCATGAGGATCTTTCTGACCGGGTTCATGGGTGCCGGCAAGACCTCCGTGGGCCGGCGCCTCGCCGCCCGGCTCGGCTGGCCGTTCATCGACCTCGACGACGAGATCGAGAAAGTCGCGGGTGAGTCGGTGCGCGAGATCTTCGACAAGGTCGGCGAAGGCGGATTCCGCGAGATCGAAGCCCGTGTCCTCGCCGAGTCGTTGCGCCAGGATCCGGCCGTCGTGGCGACCGGCGGCGGCACGCTCACCTTCCCGCGCAATCTTGCGGCTGCCCGCTCCGCGGGCCTCGTGGTCTGGCTGAACCCCGAGTTCGCGACTCTCACCCGTCGCATCGGCGGCAGGGGCAAGACGGACCGGCCGCTGTTTCGCGACGAGGCCACGGTCCTGGCGCTCTATCGCGAAAGGCTTCCCGCCTACGCGCTCGCCGACCTGAAGGTCGACGTCGCCCCAGGAGAGGCCGCGGAAGAGGTGGCGGCGCGGGTCGCCATGCTGGTCTCGGAGCGCAAATGCAGTATCTGATCCTCTCCGACATGCACGGCAACGCCGAGGCGCTGCAGGCGGTGCTGCGACGGCTGCGACGGAAGCGTTTCGACGTCGTACTCGTGCTCGGCGATCTGGTCGGCTATGGCGCGGGTCCGAATCAGGTGGTCGAGGCGGTGCGCGATCTCGCCGGCACGGTCTATCGCATCCGCGGCAACCACGACAAGGTCGTCGCGGGTCTCGAGGACGGGTCGAACTTCAATCACGCCGCGCTCGCTGCGGCGCGCTGGACGACCGATCACCTGACCGCGGCCAACCTGCGCTTCGTGCGCGAGCTGCCGCGCGGGCCGCTCGTGCTGCCCGAGGGCTTCTCGATCTGTCACGGCTCGCCGCTCGACGAAGACACCTACGTCTTCTCGATGTACGAGGCTGGAGAGATCTTCGAGAGCTATCCCGCCGACCTCGTCTTCTTCGGCCACACGCACGTGCCGTCGCTCTTCGTCCGCCAGGGCCGCGACATCCGCGTCGCGCTGCTGCGCGGCGAGAGCGGCTCGATCACGATCGAGGACGGTTGCCGCTACCTGATCAATCCCGGGTCGATCGGGCAACCCAGGGATCGCGATCCGCGCGCCGCCTACATGACCTACGACTCCGACAAGAAGGTCGTGCGCTGGCATCGGGTCGCCTACCCGATCGATCGCGCCCAGCAGCGGATCCTCAAGGCGGGGCTGCCGAAGCTCCTCGCCGACCGGTTGGCCGTCGGGACCTGAAGCGACGCCGGCCCGACCCGCCTTGCAACCGGGGGCTCGCGCTGCGTAGCATGATCTGCTCATGACTTCGGATCGCTCTTCCTGCCGGCTGGCGCTTCTCGCCCTGTTGCCGGTGCTCTCCTGTTCCCAGGCGCCGCCGGCGAGGTCGCCGGCGCGGCCTCCGACGGGTGCCGAGACCCGCTCGACGCGCGCCACGGACCTGCGCGACACGCAGGCGCTCCTCCTCCTGCTCGCCGACCAGAAGCGCTTCGAAGAGACCGTTTTCATCGCCCTCCTCGACAGCTCGAAGAGCGTCCGGTTCGACCTCGCCGTGACGCTGGGGCGGATCGGCGACGTCCGCGGCCGGGGCCTGCTGCAGGGACTGCTGATCGACGTCGAACCCGACGTGCGGCAGGCGGCGGCGTTCGCCCTGGGGGAGCTCGGCGCGCCGGAGGCCGTCCCGGCCCTGCTTCGGGCCGCGGTCGACGACGACGCCGCGACCGCAACGCTGGCTCTCGAGGCGCTCGGAAAGCTCCAGGCGCCGCTCGCAGAGGTGCGCCGGACCCTGACCGCCATCGCGCCCGGGGAGGCCGCCCGGAGGCTCGCGCCGGCGCTCTTCCGCTTCAAGGAGGATGCCCTGGTCGAGGTCGCGGCTGCAATGCTCGCCGAGCCGGACCCGGCGCCCGCTGGAACCGAAGCCGCGCTCGCCGTGCGCCTCGGAGCGGCCTACGCTCTCTCCCGCGACGCCCGCCCCGGGGCGTTGCCGTTCCTGCGCCCTCTCCTCGCGGACCCCGACCCGAGGATCCGGGCCTGGGCGGCGCGCGGACTGGGCGATGTCGGCGGGGTCGCGGACTTCGCCGCGCTGGAGCCGCTGCTCGCTGACACTGCGCCTTCGCCCCGCATCCAGGCGGTCCGGGCCGGGGCGCGCATCGCCGCCCGGACGGAGGCGGTGCCGCCACTCGCCTGGGGAAGGCGCCTCGCCGGCCTCGTCGACGACCCCCTGCCCGGAGTCCGGGCCATCGCTCTCGAATCTTCGGCGGCCTGGATCCCGCAAGCGGAAGTTCGCAAGGCTGTGCTCGGACGACTCGTGAATGGCGAGCCACGCGAGCGCGAGCTCGCCCTCCTGGCGTTCGCCGATGCGGGCGATCCGGAGGCGCCCGAATGGGTGGAACGCGCGGCGGCCGACCCGGCGCGGGCGCTGCGGGCGCGCGCTGCCGAGGCGGCGGGGAGACTCGGGCGTGACGATCTGGTGGAGAAGCTGGCGCTCGATCCGGAGCCGATGGTCCGGGTGGCAGCCGTCGAGGCCCTGCTCTCCGGCGTCGGTGACCGCGCGGCGGTCGCTGCGGTCGGCGACCCGGCCTCCGGGGGGGCAGCGGCGGGTGGGCCAGGAACGGCGATCGAAGCGGTGGCGCGGCTCGCCCGGCGGTTCCTGCGCGACCCGGACGCGACCGTGCGCACGACCGTGCTCGAAGCGGTCGCCGAGGCCCCCGGACTCTCTGCCGCGAGCCTTCAGCAGGCGCAGGTCGAGGCGAGGCTGGACCCGATCTCCGATGCCCGCCTCGCGGGAGTACGGGCGCTCGCGGCGCGGGGGCTCGCCGTGCCGGGCGACCACGAGAGTGCGGTCCAGTTCCTCGAAGGACTCGCCGAAGATGGCGACTTTCTCGTCCGCCGGGAAGCGGCGGGGGCGCTCGAGCGTCTCGGACGGCCGCGGCCGGAGCTCGGGCCGGCCACCACCGGCCGCACCGGTCCGGTCTATGCCCAGATCCTCTCCCAGACCGACCGCGCGCGCCTCGTCGAGGTCAAGACCGCCCGCGGCGCCTTCCGGATCCGTCTCGACTGTCCCCAGGCGCCGCTCACCTGTCTCTCGTTTCTCCAGCTCGCCGGGCAGGGCTATTTCGACGGTCTCGAATTTCATCGCGTGGTGCCGGATTTCGTCGTCCAGACCGGCGATCCCAGAGGCGACGGCTGGGGCGGGCCCGGCTTCGCCTTGCGCGACGAGATCAACCGGCTGCGGTTCGGCCGCGGCACGGTCGGCATGGCGCTCTCCGGGCCGGACACCGGCGGCAGCCAGTTTTTCATCGCCCTCTCGCCGCAGCCGCATCTCGACGGCGGCTACACGGTCCTCGGCCAGGTGATCGGGGACGACTCGGTGCTCGACCAGATCCGCCAGCAAGACGGGCTGGTCTCGATCCGGGAAATCGAGACAGGTGAGTAGTTTGCGACGGTCATCGAGGCCGGCGTGGCGGCTGCCCGTAAGGGCTGCCCTGCAACTTTTCCGCGCGCGGGCACGTAGGTAACCATGTCGGCCGATCTGCTCGATCCCACCGACGAGGCGCTCGTACGATCGGTCCTCTCCGGGGACCGCGACCGATTCGAGCTTCTGGTGGAGCGGTATCAGACGCGACTGGTGAACTATCTGTATCGCATGGTGCGCAATCTCGAAGAGGCGCACGATCTGTCTCAGGAGGTCTTCATCCGCGTGTATCAGGCTCTGGACCGTTACGATAGCCAGTACCGCTTCTCGACCTGGCTCTTCCGGGTAGCCCAGAACGCGGCGATCGACGTCATCCGCAAACGCCGGATCCAGCTGGTCCCCCTCACGCGGCGGGCCGACGAAGGCAGTGAAGCGACCGTCGACCTCGAGCTGCCGGACGGCAAGCCCTCGGCGCTCGAAGCGCTCCAGGGACGCGAGCTCGACGCCTCGATCCGGTCGGCGATCGACAGCCTGCCGTGGGAATACCGCGAGCTGATCCTGCTCCGCCACTACGGTGAGCTGGCCTATGAGGAGATCGCCGAGGTCAAGGCCATGCCACTCGGAACGGTGAAGAACAAATTGTTTCGCGCGCGTCAGATGCTGAAGCAGCAGCTGCTCGGCCCAGAGGGCCACGGGAACTGACGGGGAAGGAAGATCCGATGAACCACGACCAACTGCGTGAGCTGCTCGACCTCGACCTCGACCTCGAGGCCCTCGCCGGCGCCCCGGGCCCCGGTGCGCTCCCGGCGGTAGAGCCCGTCGAGAGTCTGTTGGCGCCGGCCGAGCGGGCCCGGCTGCACGAGCATCTTGCGGGGTGCGCCGATTGCCGCCAGGAACGCGAGAGCCTGCGCCGGGTGCACGCGCAGCTCGCGGCCACCGTCGTCCCGCCGCGCGAGGGCTTCAGCGGCGAAGTCATGCGGGCGCTCGTACCGGCGCCGTGGGAGGCCCGCGCTGTGGCGGTCTGGCGCTGGCCGTTCGCCATGCTGCTCGCTCTGGGCGGCCTCGCCGCCATTCTCCTGGGCGGCGCCGCTGCGGATCTCGAGCCGCGCGCCGGCTCGTTCGACGCCTTCGTCGCCCTGGCGCGCCTGCTCGAAAGCGCGGCTCTCGCCGGCGCCGGGCTCCTCGGCGCCTCGTGGCAGGGCCTGGGCTCCGGGCTCGCGCAGTGGCTGGCGGCGTCGAAGACCCATCTCGCGGGCGCCGGACTCCTCCTGCTGGCCTTGAACCTGCTCTTCCTGCGCCTGCTTCGCCCGTCTTCCCGGAACGCCGAAGCCCGCAAATCCCGATAGACTCTCGCCCATGTCTCTGTGGGTCGTCCGGCGCCTCGTCGGGGGCGCGGTGCTGTTTCTCTCTCTGCCGCTCGCTGCGGGTGCCGCAAATTCCGCCGGTGCCGCCAGTGCTTCCGATGCCGCGGACACCGCTGCCCTGCCCGGACTGCGTCTCGAGGCGGGGAGCGTCGCGCGCCAGCAGATCGTGGCGGTCGGGCGGGGTGTCGAGGTCGACGGCGAGGCACTGGCAGGGGTCACGGCGTTGAACGGCACAGTCACCGTCACGGGTACCGTACGCGGCGACGTGACGGTTCTCGGCGGCGATCTCATTCTGGCGCCGACGGCAGCCATCGAAGGGGATGCGCTGGTACTGGGCGGCCGCCTCGTGGCCGCCGGCGGGTCGCGCCTCTCGGGCCGCGCCGTCGCCTACCCGACGGTCTCGCGCGCCTGGCTGACGCTGCTCGAAGGGCCGAGCCTGGGTCTCGGAGCGACATCGCCACTCGTGCTCGGTGCCAAGCTCGGACTGGTCGCCGCATGGCTGGCACTCACCCTGCTCCTCTTCGCCTCCGCCGGGCGGCCGCTGGTACGCACCTCGGAGGAGGTCCAGCAGGAACCGCTGCGCTGCTTCGCGGCGGGGCTCGTGGGTCTTTCGGCGATCGTCCTCACGGCGCTCTTCCTGTCGGCGTTCCTGCCGACTTTGCTCGGGATTCCGCTGCTCGTCCTCGTCGCGCTCTTCGCGCTCGTGCTCAAGCTCTGGGGAATGGTGGCCATCTTTCACAGCCTCGGCCGATACTTCGTCACCCGGATCGCGCGGCGGCGTGCGGTGCAGCTGCACGCGGCCGTCCTCGGTCTGACGCTGCTCGGCCTGGTGAAGCTCGTCCCCATGGCGGGTGTCTGGGCCTGGACCGCGGCCACGCTCATTGGCATCGGCGCGACCCTGCGCTCGAAGTTCGGCCGCTTCGAACCCTGGTTCGACGGCGACAACAGTGCACTTGTCTGACCCCGCGAGAGCCTTGCTAGGCTCTCTGCGGAAGGAGCTCTCGGTATGGAAGTTCGGAAGATTGGCGTCGTGGGCGCCGGCACGATGGGCAGCGGAATCGCCCAGGTGGCCGCGCAGTCGGGTTTTGACGTCGTCCTGGTGGATATCGCGCCCAATGCGCTCGCGAAAGGGCTCGCCACGATCGACAAGAGCCTCGAGCGTCTGGTGGCGAAGGGGAAGCTCACCGTCTCCGAGCGCTCGGCGGCCAGGGAGAAGATTGCTTCGGCCGCCGAGCTCGCGGCGCTCGCCGGCTGCGACCTCGTGGTCGAAGCGGTCGTAGAGAAGTTCGAGATCAAGCGCCAGGTCCTGCAGGCGCTCGACGCAGTGCTCGGTCCGTCCGCGATCCTGGCGACCAATACGAGCTCGATTTCGATCACCCGGCTCGCCGCCGCGACGGCCCGTCCGGACAGGGTGATCGGCATGCACTTCATGAACCCCGTGCCGATCATGCAGCTGGTCGAGATCATCCGCGGCCTGCAGACCTCGCAGGAGACCTGCGATGCCGTCTTCGCGACGACGCGCGAGCTCCAGCGGACCCCGGTGGAGGTGAACGACGCGCCCGGCTTCGTCTCGAACCGCGTGCTCATGCCGATGATCAACGAGGCGATCTTCTGCCTGCACGAGCGAGTCGGCGAAGCGGCCGCGATCGACGAAGTGATGAAGCTCGGGATGAACCATCCGATGGGCCCGCTGGCGCTCGCGGACTTGATCGGCCTCGATGTCTGCCTCGACATCCTGCGCGTGCTCGAGGAGGGCTTCGGCGATCCGAAATACCGCCCCTGCCCCCTGCTGGTGAAGATGGTGGACGCCGGATACCTCGGGCGCAAGAGCGGGCGCGGATTCTATGCCTACGGCTGAAGGACTGCCCAGCGTCTTCTGCCAGGTCTGCGGTGCCGGGAATTCGAGCGACCGCGAGTTCTGCGCACGCTGCCATCAGAAGCTGATGGTGATCTCCGGCGCAGCGGGCGGCGAATCCGAGCAGTTCGACTCGGAGCGCGGCGCGGATTTCTCGCTCGACGAGCACCTGCTCGAGCGCATCTCGATTCTCGAGGAGGCGGTCAAGCGCACCGCGGAGACGGCGCAGAAGCTGGTCGCCGCGGTGCAGAAGCAGGAGAAGAACCTGCTCGTCTCGCAAACCGGCTTCGCGACCCTGCGCGAGCTCCTGGAGCGCCGCCGGCTCGTGGGGCGCGAAGAGTGGAGCGACCTCTGGGAGTCCAAGATGGACTACCAGCTGCGCGCCCTCGAGAAGCGCGAGCGCTTCATGGCGATCCGCGACCGGGTCGTCGCCCTCTATCAGGGCAACCGGCCGAAGCTCTTCGCGCAGCATCTGGACGACGCCGAGTACGCCCTCTTCGCCTTCGACGTCGAGCGTGCCAAACGCGCTCTCGAACAGGCCTGGAAGCTCGACCGGACGAACTACGAGCTGGCGCTCTTCCTGGGCGAGACCTGTTTCAACGAGGGCGACACCGAGGCGGCTCTCGCCTTCTTCCAGAAGGTGCTCGAAGTGAAGCCGGATCATTTCGAGGCGCTCGTCTTCTCCGGCGTCATTTTTCACGAGCAGGGCAACTTTCATCGCGCCGAGGGGCTGCTCAAGAAGGCGGTGGCCGAGTACCCCGACGCCTTCCTGCCGCACTTCAGCCTGGGTGCCGTCTACGCCGCTCACGGCGATCTCTCGCGCGCCGTCGCCTACCTCGAGCAGGCGAATCTGCTCGATCGCGTCCCGCAGGCTCTCTATCTGCTCGGCAACTGCCGCTACGAGATGGGCCAGGCGGCGCACGCCATCCGCAGCCTCCGCGAAGCGGTCCGGCTCGACCCAGCCTTCGAGGAGGCGCACTATCTCCTCGGGCTCGCCTATCTCGACCGGCACTGGAACAAGAAGGCGCTGGCGTCGTTCCGCGAAGCGCAACGGCTGAATCCCCGCCGCCTGCGCTATCAGGATCTCGTGCAGTTCCTGTCGGGCCGGACCGGCGCGCCGCTGCCGGAGGTGGGCACCGAAGCGGCGCGCTATATGGCGAAGGCGGAGGAGCATCGGGCGCGCGGCGAACGCGACCGCGCTCTCTCGAGCTACCAGAAGGCGCTCGACGCCGAGCCCGAGAATCCGACCCTGCTGATGTCGTTCGCGATGCTCTGCCTCTCCATGGATCGATGGGAGGAGCTCGAGTCCGCTACGCGACGGGTGCTCGAGCTGAACCCCGGCGAGATGCTGCGCGCGACGGCGTCGGCCGCCCTGATCGCCGCTCTCAGGAGCGGCGGCAAGTTCCGCGAAGGCAACCGCATCGGCAAGCTCCTCCTGCAGGAGGGGGCGAGCAACTTCACGCGCACCATCGCCTACTTCGAGATGGCCTACAACCTCGCCGAAATGGAGGAGGACCTCGACCAGGCGCTGGAGTATGCGCAGCAGGCGCTCGACCTCGCGCCGGACGAGCTCAAGCAGTTTCCCCTGGCGGCGATGGGCTGGGTTCATTACAAGCGCAAGGAGTACGATCAGGCGGTCGAGTGCCTGGCGAAGTCGAACGAGCTCGGCTCGTCGCCGACGACGCTCACCCACCTCGGGATGGCACACCTCGCCTCGGGAAACGAGGAGAAGGCGCGCGGAGCCTTCGGCCGGGCGCGGAGCCTCGAACCGCGCGTCGGCGCGCTGGAAGAGAAGATGATGGAATGCATGCGCGACTCGTCGCGTCTGCTCGAACGCGTGCAGCAGCGGCAGAAGCGATAGCGGCAGAAACGAAGCAGTTCCTTTCCGAAACCCCGGTGACCCTGTGACTCCCAAGACCGAAACCTCGCGCCCGACGACTCCCCCCACCCGCTGGTCCCAGACCTATCTCTTCACCACGCGCGAAGTGCCGAACGACGCCGAAGTGATCTCCCACCAGCTGATGGTGCGGGCCGGCATGATCCGCAAGCTCGCCGCCGGCATCTATACCTACCTCCCCTTCGGCTGGCGGAGCCTGCAGAAGCTCTCGGCCATCGTGCGCCGCGAGATGGCCGCCGCCGGGGCGGTGGAGCTCTCGATGCCCTCGATCCAGCCGGCGGAGCTCTGGACGGAATCGGGGCGCTGGCAGAAGTACGGCAAGGAGCTTCTGCGCATCCGCGACCGCCACGACCGCGAGTTCTGCTTCGGACCGACGCACGAGGAGGTCATCACCGACCTGGTGCGGCGCGACGTCAAGAGCTACCGCCAGCTGCCGTTCAACCTGTTCCAGATTCAGACCAAGTTCCGCGACGAGATCCGGCCGCGCTTCGGCCTGATGCGCGGCCGCGAGTTCCTGATGAAGGACGCCTACTCCTTCCACGCCACGCCCGAGAGCCTCGACGAGGCCTACGAAGCGATGCGCGCCGCGTACCGACGGATTTTCGAGGCCTGCAAGCTCGATTACACCGTCGTCGACGCCGACACCGGCACGATCGGCGGCTCCTCCTCGCACGAGTTCATGGTCACCGCGGCGACCGGAGAGAGCGCGGTCGCGCACTGCGACGCCTGTGGCTACGGCGCCAACACCGAGAAGGCAGCGCGGGGGCCGTGGGGGAACATCTCCGAAGCCGCCGCGGCGGAGCTGACGCGCCGCGACACGCCGGGCATGAAGACGGTCGCGGAGGTGGCGCAGTTCCTCGCCGTTCCCGAGACCCAGTTCGTGAAGACGCTGATCTACGAGACCGACAAGGGCTTCGTGGCGGTGGCGATCCGCGGCGACCGCGAGGTCAACGAGGTGAAGCTCCTGAACGCCTTGAACGTCGAGCACCTGCAGCTCGCGACCGAAGAGAAGGTCCTGGCCGCGACCGGCACGCCGGTGGGTTCACTGGGTCCGGTCGGCCTGCCCGCGGCGCTCCGCCTGCTCGTCGACCTCTCGGCTGCCGGACTGCGGAACTTCACCTGCGGCGCCAACCAGACCGACGTCCACCTCCTGAACGCCAACTGGGGCCGGGATGCCAGGCCGGGCGACGTCGTCGATCTCGTCACGGTGGTCGACGGCGATCCGTGCCCGCAGTGCGGCGCGGCGCTCGCGATCTCGCGCGGCATCGAGGTGGGGCACATCTTCAAGCTCGGCGACAAGTACTCGGTGGCCATGAAGTGCGAGTTCACCGACGAGGCGGGCGCCCAGAAGCCGATGATCATGGGCTGCTACGGCCTCGGCATCGGCCGCACGGTGGCCGCCGCGATCGAGCAGAACCACGACGCCGACGGCATCATCTGGCCGATGCCTCTGGCGCCCTTCGAGGTGCTGGTGATCGCCCTCAACCCCAACGAGGCCGAGTCGGCTCGCGCCGCCGAGGAGATGGCGAACGAGCTCGCGGCCCGCGGCCTCGACGTTCTCTACGACGATCGCGACGAACGGCCGGGGGTGAAGTTCAAGGACGCCGAGCTCATCGGAATTCCGCTCCGCGTCGTGGTCGGCGGCAAGTCGCTCGCCGCCGGGCAGATCGAGTTCGCCCTGCGCCGCGACCGCCAGAAGCTCCTGGTGCCCGTGGCCGACGCCGTCGCCAAGGCCCTCGAGCTCGTCGCCGCCGAACGCGGCTGAGGGCGCCAGCAGCGGCCTCCAAGAAAAGGGGACACAGAAAACAGGGACAGGCACCATTTAATTTAATGGTGCCTGTCCCTGTTTTCTCGGTAGGCGGGCGGTGGCGTGGACGCGGGATTCCCGGCGCGCAGTGGCGGGGGGCCCCGCCGACAAGAGAAGAAATCCGATCGACCGGGGTCCCGACCGAGCACCGGGGATCCCGCGTCCACGCCGCCGACCGCCGGCGCACTCGCATCAGCCTTGGACAGGTCGCGCTTGGTCGATCCGCCGGCCGCCGACAGGGATCTCGAAAGGATCCCAGTGCTCGGTCGGGACCCCGGGCATCGGATTTTCCGCCAAAGGGCGGGGCCCCCCGCCACTGCGCGCCGGGCTCCTTTCGAGCTCCCTGCCGTCGGCCTGTCCTGAGTGTTCTACGGGTCCGATTCCAAGACGCGTGAAGTCCAGACAAAAGAAAAAGGCGGGAGCGCCGAAGCACTCCCGCCTTCCCAAGGCTCGCGAACGAGCCTAGCCTGCGGCAGTTCTTACCAGAGGAACTTCAGACCGAGACGGACCGTCCGGGCCTGCTGGAAGGGGTTGCCGAAGGAGACGCCCGTGTTGGGCTTGAGGTAGAACGGATTCTCCGTACCGGCGACAACCGACGGATCCAGACCACCACCGAAGAAGTAGTCGTAGCTGCCGTCGCAGGCGTCGGTGTCGCAGAGGTCACCGTCGAACTGGTTGTTGTCGACGAGCAGAACCGCGTCCTCGTCGAACAGGTTCAGCACGTTGATGCTGGCCTCGAGCGTGAAGTTACCGATCTTGAAGGGGTGCGTCACGAGCAGATCGGTCTGCGTGAGGTCATCCGTCTCGCCCGCGTTGCCGCGGCCGAAGGGGAAGAACGGAACGCCGACGTAGTTCCACTGGGTGGAGATCGGCGTGCCGCTGCCGTAGTACTGGTTGACGCCGACCGTGGTGCCCCAGCCGAAGCGATAGATGAACTGCGCATCGATCTGGTGCGGACGCTCGGTGTTGAGCGAACCTTCGGTCAGGTTGCCGTTGAGATCGAACGCGTTGTGCAGCGCGTCGAACGCACGGCTGACGTTCGGGTCGGTACGGCCGAACTCGTCGGAGCTCGCGAGACCCGAATAGGTGCCCTCGAGCTTGCTGTAGGTGTAGCCGACACGGGCCGACCAGTTGCCGGCGAACCGGCGGTTCCAGGACAGCTCGATCGCTTCGTAGTCACGGATCGCTTCCGGCTGCGCCGGAATCGGGCCCGAGCCATCCGGGTCGCCAGCGACGAGACCCTTGCCGGGGTTGCCCGTGATGTAGACCTCGTTGCGGACGCCGGTGACCGGGTCGTTGACCAGGTAGCCGATGTCTTCGATGGTGTTGTTGAGGGTCTTGTTGACGTAGCGGATGCCGAGCACCGAGGTGTTCGTCCACTGCCAGTCAGCACCCAACTGGAACTCTTCCTGCTCCATCGGCTTCAGGTTCGGGTCGATGGCGTCCTGCGGGTTGGTGGGGTGACGGAGGTCGAGAATGACTTCCGGCGCGCCGAGACCCGGGCAGGGGTTGTTGCTGGCCTGGTTGGTGGACTGCGTGCAGTTGCCGCTCGCGAGGAGCGCCGGCCAGTCGAGCGTGTTCACCGGGAAGAGATACTCGAGCCACTTGTCCGCGCCGAACGAGCCGCGGGGCATCTCGAGCTTGGTGATGTCGTAGTAGATGCCCCACGAACCGTAGACCTTGATCTTCTGGTCGGAGAGGACATCCCAGGCGAATCCGACGCGCGGCGCGACCTTGTCGCCGTACTCGAACTCGATGGCGTTCTCGGGCAGCGTCGGATCGACCTTCGCGCCGTAGTTCGGAACGCGCTCCTGCTCGGTGCGGACACCGAGATTGACCGTCAGGTTCGGGAGAACGGACCAGCTGTCCTGCAGGTAGAAGCCGAGGTTCTTGCTGTCGGCAGCACCCTCGGTGCGGAAGCGGCGGACGCCGAGCGAACCGTAGGTGCCGATGACGCCAGCGCCGAAGCGATCCGGCAGGCCCCAACGGAAGGTGTAGAGGTTGACGGCTTCGCCGGAGGAGACTTCGTTGCTGATGTTCTCCATCTGGATTCCGGCCTTGAAGGCATGCGAACCGAGGCCATTGACGAACAGGTTGCCGTCGATGGAGGCCGATTCACGCTCCCAGAGGTCGGTCGTGGTGGAGTTGTTGCCGGGGAACGAGGTGAAGCCGGCCGGACGGAACAGGGGGCTGTTCGCGATCGGGTAGGCCGTGTTGCGGAAGAAGACCTGCGCCGTCGCATCCAGACCGCTGTCGCTCGTATCGTCCGACCAGAAGCCGATGCGGCCGGAGAGATAGAAGTTGTCGACGGGGATGTAGTCGGCGTAGGCCGAGTAGCTCTCGGTCTCGAACTCGGTGACGACCGAGAGATCGGCGAGCGGCGAGGTCGAGCCATCCTTGTTCGGGAGGTTGCCGTCGACGGTGCGCGGCGACAGGTTCGCCGAGACCTTGTACAGGAACTGCGAGCCGACGTTGCCCTTGATGTTGCCGGTCAGGTACTCGCTCTTGTCGTTGCGATTGGCCGTCGGGCTGTTGCCGTCCGGCGTGCGGTCGATGTCGACCTCAGTGTAGGTGTAACCGACGTAGAACCAGGCCGCATCCTGCGCGATCGGGCCGCCGATGGCGAAGCCGGGCTCGAGCGTCGTGGTGTCGTCCTTGTCGAACGTGCGATAGAGGGACGGATCCGAGCGATACGGGGTCGCGCGCTCGTCGCCGTTCATGGAGGAGTCGCCGTAGTACATGCCGACCCAGCCCTTGAACTCGTTCGTGCCGCTCTTGGTCACAGCGCTGATCACGCCGCCGACCGAACCGCCGTACTCCGCCGCATAACCGGCCGACTTGACCTGAACCTCTTCGACGAAATCGGTGACCATGTTCTGGCCGGAGATGCCGTCCTGGGGATGGGTCGTGTCGACGCCGTCGATGACGAAGCGGTTCTCGGAACCGGAAGCGCCGTCGATCGAGATACCGCCGAGGAAGCCCTCGTTCGCGGCGCCAGCAGCCTGCGTGGCGACGCCCGTGAAGTCGCGGCCCTTGGGCAGCAGCTCGATCTGCTCAGCGCTGATCGAGGCCGCGGTGGCCGAGCTCTTGACGTCGACCTGGCCGGCTTCGCCGACCACGCTGATCGTCTCGGAGACGGCGCCGACCGCGAGCGTGATGTTCGCGGTGACGGTCTCGCCGAGGCGGACGTTGACGTTCGTCACCTCAGCCGGGTTGAAGCCGTCGAGCTTCGCGACCACCACGTAGGTGCCCGGGGGCACGCGGGGGAACCGGAAAGCTCCGGACTCGTTCGTGGTGCCCGCGAGGCGGGTGCCACCGGCCGAGACCGCTTCGACGGTCGCGCCCGGCAGAACCGCGCCCGACTCGTCCGTCACGGACCCTTCGATGGCGCCCACCTGCTCCTGGGCGCCTGCCGGAGCGACCGCGAACATCGCCACCAGGGCGAGGGCCGCAACGACGCCGACATTCAGCCAATTTCTCTTGTTCAACATCATCAAACCTCCATCAGGTTGATAGGGACCGCCGGCGGAACGATTCCAACCAGCGCAACTTGGTTACAGCGGTGTGAAAAGCCTAACACAAGGATTTGGGGCCTTGTCACCCTTTCGAGGCACTCGAGCTCGAGCATCTCGGGCCTCGAACCCCCCCTCTCACCGCTGTCCCCTCGCGTACCCGAACCACCAGCCTTCCTTACCAAAAGCGTGCCAGAAGCGGGGGGGCGCAGCGGGCAAGGGTCAGCCTTGTAAAATTCCTGTAATCAATGGGTTGCGCGATCCATCCGGCCGTAGGGGAATACGGAAAACCGGTGCGCTCCGAAGAAATTCAGAGTGTTGAACCAATCTGCGGAATTTTGATTCGGCGGGCGGTTGAGGCGCGGTTCAGGGGGTCGCCGAGGGCTGCCCGGGGGCGAGCTCCAGGCCGAGCGAGCGGATCCGGTTCCCCTGCACCTCGAGAACCTCGAGCTGCGCCGGGCCGAGCACGACGCGGTCGCCGACGCGGGGCTTCCTGCCGAGCTCGGAGAGCACGACGCCGGCGATGGTGTCCTCGTCGCGAGTGGAGAGCTCGAGCCCGAGCTCGTCCTCGAGGTCGACCACCAGCATCGAGCCGGAGAGAGTGAACAGGCCGTCGCCACTGCGGGTGAGCTCCGGCCGGTCGGTGTCGAACTCGTCCTGGATTTCGCCGACGATCTCCTCGATGACGTTCTCGAGCGTGACGATGCCGGAGACGCCGCCGTACTCGTCGACCACCGCGACCATGTGCTGACGCTCGGCCTGCATCCGGCCGAGCAGGCGATCGAGCGGCGTGGTCTCGGGCACGAACTTCACCGGCCGCGCGAGGCTCGCGATGTCGGTGATCGGCGAGGTGGTGCGGAAGAGATCCTTGATGTGAATGAGGCCGATGACACTGTCGAGGTCGCGTTCGCAGAGCGGAAAGCGCGTGTGGCCACTCCGGCGCGCGATGGCGATGTTCTCGGTGATCGGAAGGGAGGTCGAAAGGTGGGTGACGTCGGCGCGCGGCACCATGACCTGCCGGGCGTTCCGGAGCGAGAGCTCGAAGACGTTGTCGAGGATCTCGCGTTTGAGCTGGGACTGGCTGCCCATCTCCGACGAAGAGAGCAGAATGCGCAGCTCCTCCTCGGAATGAGAGAGCTCCTCTTCTCCGGCCGACTTGAGGCCGACCAGGCGTAGCAGGCCGTTCGCGGCGTGGTTGAGCAGCCAGATCGCCGGGAAGATGACCCAGTAGAAGATGTAGAGCGGCATCGCGATCCACAGCGCGGTCGGCTGCGGTCGCCGGATCGCGAACGACTTGGGCGCCATCTCGCCGACCACGATGTGCAGCGCCGAGATGATGATGAAGGCGGTCGTGAGGCTCACCGAGTGCACCAGTGCCTCGGTGGCGCCCGGGATCATCCGCACGAGCGGGGCCATGATCCAGCTGAAGGCGGGCTCGCCGACCCATCCGAGCGCCAGGCTCGCGATGGTGATGCCGAGCTGACACGCCGAGAGGTAGGCGTCGAGGTGGGCCACCTGATGCCGCGCGAGCTTCGCCATCCGGCTCCCCGCGAGGGCCAGAGGATCGAGCTGGGTCGGACGCACCTTGACCAGCGCGAACTCGGCGGCGACGAAGAAGCCGTTGAGCGCCACGAGCAACAGGCCGAGGGCAAGTCCGAGCCAGGGGTTCATGGAGCCCGAGGCCGCTCCAGCGCCGCCGGCGCTCTCGGACAGGGCCAACACGAGGATCGTCATTCGGGGCAAGTATAGGCATGGGCGGGCGCCGGACGCAGTAGAATGCCCCCGACGTCGCGCCCGGCATGCGGCCAGCATGGTGACTGGACGGCGGGCAGCCACGCGCCGGAGGTTCGAAATGTCCAACACCCGCAGACTTTCGCGTAGGTCCAGCTCGCTCGTCGCCCTCGCTGCAGTCGCCATCCTCGTCGCCCTCGGCGGCTCGTCGGCCGCCCATGCCTTGAACCAGGCCCGTCTCTACGGCACGATCACCGACGAGAACGAAAAGCCGGTCGAAGGCGTCCTGCTCACCGTGACCACGCCGGAGCAGCCGTCGTTCAAGCTCGAGGTGAGGTCCGACGCCAAGGGCAACTGGGCGGTGACGCTCATCGACGCCACGAAGACCTACAACTACAAGTACGAGAAGGACGGGTACCAGATGATGCAGCAGGATCTGAGGATCCCCATCGGCTCGAACGAGCGCAAGGATTTCCAGATGCTGTCGAACGCCGAGGCGATCAAGCGCGGCTCGGCCGTGGCGGTGCCGCAGGAGCCGACCGCGGAGGACAAGGCGGTCCTCGCCTTCAACGCCGCCGCCGAGGCTTCGCAGATGGGCGACATGGCGACCGCCAAGGCGAAGATGCTCGAGGCCGTGACGCTCAATCCGCAACTCGGCGTCGCGCACTCGGCGCTCGCCGGATTCCTCTACGCCGAGAAGGACTATGCCGGCGCAGCGGCGGCGGCCGACAAGGCGCTCGCGCTCGATCCGAAGGACGCGCGCTCGCTGCGCGTCGCCGTCGAGGCCAACACCGCCCTCGGCAACAAGGCAAGAGCGAAGGAGGCCTCCGCGGCGCTCGCGGCGATCGATCCGAAGGCCGCGGCGATGGACCTTTTCAATCAGGGCGTGCGTGAGTACAACGCCGGGGCGATGCCGGCGGCCCTGAAGCTCTTCGAGCAATCGCTCGCCGCCGATCCGGACTACCCGAAGACCCACTACATGCTCGGCATGTGCTACGTCAGCCAGGGCGACAACGCCAAGGCGAAGCAGCACATGGAGAGCTTCATCGCCGTCGCGGCCGCGGACGACGCGGATCTCGCCACGGCGAAAGAGATGTTGAGCTATCTGAAATAGCGGATGCGGGTCACCCTCAGTCCGGGTCGCGAGCGCCCGATCCGCGACGGTCATCCCTGGGTCTTCTCGGGCGCGATTCAATCCGAGCACGGCGATCGCGAAGCGGCGGTCGCCTCCGTTTTCGATGCGCAGGGCGCCCGGCTCGGGTCCGGTCTCTATAGTCCGGGATCGCAGATCCGCGTGCGGATGCTGGGCGGCGATCCGTTGAGCGGCTCGCCGAGCCATGCGCCGGCGGGCGTCGACGCCGCCTACTTCGAGGCACGCCTGCGCGCCGCGGACAGCTGGCGGCAGCGCCTGCTGCCGGCCGGAACCACCGGCTACCGGCTGCTCAACGCGGAGGGCGACGGACTGCCGGGCTGGACCGTCGACCGTTTCGGTTCGGTCCTGGTCAGCCAGATCACCTCGGCCGGCCTCGAGAAGCTGCGCGGTCCGGCGTACGA